>CBKZPU010000068.1:0-25007 GCA_966696705.1 uncultured Verrucomicrobiaceae bacterium
GGCTTCGCGTTCACGTTGCGGCTTGGCTTCGCGTTCACGTTGCGGCTTGGCTTCGCGTTCACGTTGCGGCTGGGCCTCGCGTTCACGGTCTGGAGGCATCGGTTGGGTTTCCCCTTCAGTCGCGGGGCGGCGGCGTTCTTCCGGCGTCTTCGGCGTGTCCTTGGCCGCGTCGGGGTCCACCGGGGCGGGGACCTCCTTTCGCGGTGGTGGCGCGTCCTCCTTTCCCAGTTCGGCGGCGCGGCGGCCAAGTATCGGGGAGCGTCCCACTTTGACCTTCTCCGCCCCTTCAGGCTTTTGCCCTTGGCGATTCGCGGCGGACTCTTGTTGGCGACGCTCCTGCCGGAACTCCTGCATCTCCTTCCGCCGGTTGATCACCCGTTCCCGGGCTTCGCCGTCCAGCCGCCGGAAGCGCTTCCCTTCCTCCGGTGCCTTGGCGAACTCGGCGAGGGGAGTCGCGATCATGTAGTCGCGGTCGCGGACCCGGGCTCCGCGCCGGCCGTCGCCCAGCTCGCGAAGCTCACTCCAGTTGCGCGGCGGACGGGCGTCGCGATGATCGCGGAAATAGTCGAAGTCTTCCCTCCGCCGGCGTTCCCAATCGCGGTCGTCGCGATGGGTCCACCGGGCATAGGCGTAGAGGGGATCGTAGCCGGCCACGCTTCCGGAGTGGAAGGTGAAGGACGCGACGAAGCCTTCCTGCCGATAACGTGGCTCATAGTAGTCACCGAAGTAGTAGTGGCCGTAAGACGGGCGCACGAACAGGTGATCTACCATCGTGCTGATGCTGATAACGATGGAAGGAGTGTACTGGAAACCAGCCCGACGGTAGTAGTCCCGGTGGAAATGGACGGGCGCGAAGATGATGCCGCGCCTGATCGGAGCGTAGTCCCAGTAGCCCCCGATATAAATGTAGCCGCGGGGCGTCCAGTGGTAGTGGTCCGGCACGTAGGTCCAGTTTTCCCGCAGGGGTTCCCAATAGCCGGGCCGCCAGCGATAGCGCGTGTCCACCCAGACCCAGTTGCCGGGGATCCAGGTGTGTGAGGATGACGGCGCTTCCACATTGGGCCGCGACTCCAAGGGCTTGGGTGGCTTGGGCAGATAGGACACTTCCGTCACGGTGGCATCCGCCCAGTAGCCGGAGATCCATTGGTAGCGACTGTCGCCGAGATCGTCCCAGTAGCCGGGGACCCACTGGCGGTCGGGTGGAAGGTTCCGCCAGATGCCGCTCACCCACAGGAAGTCCTCGCGCTCGGCGTCCCACGCCCAGTAGCCGGGAATCCACGCGACGTTGTCGCCTTCGAGTTGCTGCTCGGGCGGCAACTCGTCGATCGGTTCCGGTGGCTTGACCGAAATGGTCAGTCCAGGCTCGGGGTCGAAGGTGACCGCGGTGGCGAACGCTTCGTGAATCGGCCCCCGCGTCAGGACTTCTTCTTGGCTCGACTGCTCTTGCTCCGCTTGGGCTCTACACGGGACGGGCGCCAAGCCCGCCGCGAAGAGCCCGGCGGCAACCGCCATGGTGAGGAAATGTGATGTGCTCATGGTGTTCTCCTTTTGGGCGTTTTACCTTGGGACAATTCCAGCGGTTTGCGTTCCGTGCCACCGATTCCTTCGCCAGCGAGGGATCCGGCGGCGCGGAATTAGAGCGGGGAACGCGATTCGCATGCCATCGGCGCAGGATGCACACGCATGCCGTGCCCAGACGACGCCGGCTTCGGGGGGAAGGTTTTCCGATTCAGGGATGGAAGGGTCGACATGGCGGGATTCCATTCCAGCAGCCCACACTCCGCGACCGGACGGGCACGACCGCTGCGAAGAGGCCCCGATGAACGACATACACCGCAAGCACTTGGACGCTTCCCTGAACGATATGCTTGCCGTCGAACGCGACTTGTCCCAAGCGGTCCGCGGTCAATTGGAGGATGGACGTATCGACGATCATGAAGGGCTCCGGGACATCCTCCTGGACATCGTGGCCGGCAGCGAGGGCCGCACCGATATCTTGCGAAAGATCTCCCAAGCCCAGGGCGGCGCCATCGGTGCCGCGGTCAAGGGGACGGTGATGGCCGTCGCGGGGACGCTGGCGGGAATCTACGGCAAGCTCCGTGAGCACCCTGTCTCGCGCATGGTCAGGGATGACATCATCGCCCTCGATGTGGCGGTCACCGGATACGGGATGCTGCTCACCTTGGCCCGCTGCCTGGATCAGAAGGAGTGCATCGCGTTTGCCCAACTCGCCTTGCTCGGCTGTCCGCCGCTGGTGACCCGGCTCGATCACGTGCTGCCTCTCATCATTGCCTCGGAACTCGCCGAAGAGGTTCCGCTGCCCGCCCCCGCCGGGGCGGAGCTGGCGCAAGATGCGATCCGCCAAGTGTGGCAGAAGATGCCGCCGGGGTGATCTCCCTGGCGCGGAATGTCGCCTTACGATATCCATCGTAGTTTCCGCCATTCTGCCGCTCGCCGCGCAGACCAAGACTACGGAGAAGACAGAAACCACCGAACACCCCGACGGCAGTGTCACCGAGAAGACCACCACCAAGACGCGGACCGTTCGAGCCCGCGGTAGAGAAGCGCGTGGCCTGCCGCCCACCATCGTCATGCGGGTCAAGGTGAAGGAAGTGCCAGCCGCCTGGAGGACCACGAGGATCGGGGCCGGTGCGGTGATCCAAGAGAAGGAGCGGGTTCACTTGATCGATGCTCCGCCGGAACTGGAGAAGGTGCTGCCTCCGCCAACTCCGAACATCCGCTACTACGTGGCCGGCAGCAATGTCGTGGCGGTAGACCGCGATTTCCGGGTCGTGGACTCGGTTCACATCCCGTCGATCAAGATCGTCGCCGATGTCGATTGATTGCCGCCCTAATCCGCGTCCCTCCCCCGCGGAATGGCGCGGGATTGCCGGAATGCACACTTCCTCCCTTCGCAGTGAAAAATGCAATGGAAGCCCCGCCCCGAGGAATCCAATGGGAGGGTGGTGCATTGGCGGACAATGAGTTAAGGAGATTGGTGGCAGAGGAACAGGCTCTGCTCAATTATTGTCATGAAGGCATTCATCGTCACCCGCAGCTTTGGAATTGCCGTAGTGCTCTCATGCCTTGCGGGCTGCGTTGGTTCCCGATCGGCAGAACTGCGGGCCACTCCCGGCGCGCAGGCCCTCGCCACGGGCGAGCCCGCCGGCGGCGAGTCGGCACCGATTGGTGGACGAGTCGATCTGCCGCCGCAGCAGCCCCGCAGGTAGCTTTTCTAATAACCCAATAAGACCATGTTAGGAACCATACTTCTCATAATCCTCCTGTTAATGCTCATCGGTGCCCTGCCCACTTGGGGACACAGCCGTTCTTGGGGCTATGCGCCCAGCGGTGGCATCGGGCTCATACTGGTCATCGTTATCGTCCTGTTGCTCATGGGCATTCTCTGAAGCCCGGATAGGGACGCCCGGCGGCCCGGGAGGTAGTGCTAAGTCTTGTCGAGGGCAGCGAATCTGATAGAGATTCGCCATGCACTCGGCATTGGCGAACCTCGGGCTACTCTTCGACACGTCCGACTTTCCCGCTCGTTGGAATTGCGGTCATTGGACTCCGGTTCACGGCTGGTTTCACATCATCGCCGACTTGGCGATCGCTGCTGCCTATTCGGTGATTCCGGTGGCCCTCGCCGGTTACTGGTGGCTCAAGCGCGGGGAGTTGGCTTTTCCTCGCCTCTTCTGGTTGTTTGCCGCCTTCATTTTCAGTTGTGGCGGTACCCATGTGGTGGAGGCGGTGATCTTCTATCATCCGGTTTACCGGTTTTCCGCCTTGTTGAAGGTGGTCACCGCCGTCGCGTCCTGGGCAACGGTGGTGGCCCTCTGGCGGATCGCGCCGCAGGCGATCCATCTGCCCGGCTTGCAGCGGGCGAACGCGCGGCTTGAGGAGCAACTCCAAAAGACACGGCTCGCGGAGTCCGCCCTGGAGCGTAGCAATCGCGACCTTGAGGCGTTCACCGGTTTGGTCACTCATGACCTGCGAAACCCGCTCAACAGTGCCTTGTTCACCACCGAGTTGGCCCGCGAGGCGGCGGAGAAAGGCCAGTATCAGGCGCTGGCGGGTCAACTCACCCAAGCCGTGCAGTCTCTCCGCCAGATGGAAGCGCTGATTCGCGAACTGCATGCCGATGCCCTCCTCCGGAGCGGCACCGGGGAGTTGAAAGACGTGACGCTCGACGAGGTCGTCAGTTCGGCGCGGCTGAACCTGGCCCCGCTGATCGCCGATCGTGAGGCAAGCATCGAGGTGAAGGCCCTGCCGAAGATCCACGGCAGCTACACGATGCTGGTGCAGCTCTTCATCAATCTGTTCGAAAACGCGATCAAGTACGCCGGAGAGGGCGCGCCTCGCATTCTGGTCGAAGGACTGGAGAACAACAACGGCCACGTCGTCGTTCGCGTTTCCGATCAAGGGGTAGGAGTGCCCACACACGCATTGGAGTCGATTTTCGAATCAGGCATCCGTGGTGACAATGCCCGTCATCTTCCCGGTAGCGGGCTGGGGCTGGCGTTCGCGCGGCGGATCATGCAAGCCCACGGTGGAACCATCTCCGCACTTCCGGTGGCCAGCGGCGCGGCATTCGAATTGGCTTTTCCGACATCTTCCGCTCAAGCCCATCTCCCCTCGAAAGCCGCCCAGGCGTGAGGGGCGGAGGATGGGCTCAAGCCAGCGGAATCCAGTCGAATTTGGCGCAGTTCCCCACACAACGATAGGAGACGTAGTGCCCGAGAATGACCAACTCGAGTTCGTCTCCCTCCTCGAAGCCTTCCAAGTTGTCCATGGCGAGGAACATCGGCACCTTGCCGATATCTTCGGCTTCCTCGGCGGTGACCATGGCGGGGCATTCGCTGAGTTCGAGGATGCGACCGTCTTCCGGTCCTCCGACGAATTCGATCCGCGTGATGATGTCGTTTCGGATCTTCATGGGAGCCATGGATGCAGCCCCCGTGCCATGTGCCGGACTGGCACCGATGGCGCTTTCCCATTCCCGGCGAATTCCCGCGGAACGATAAGGGAATCCGGCTGTTAGGGTGGCCCGGCGAGGAGGGCACGGCGGGAGGCCGGGCCGGGGCTTCCGGCACGTCGTGGCCGGGCAACTTGCACGAACATCGTCACAAGCTCGCCTTGAGGGCGTTGAATCGCGCTTTCAAGCGTTGGAGCGTCCGTTCTTGCTCCACGATCCGCTCGTGGAGATCCTGCATCTGGGAAATCGTCCGTCCGATTGGCGGAGTTCCCGTGGCGGGAAGAGTTGCCGTTCCGTTTCGCAGCGCCTGTTTGCGCCAGGACGAAATGCTAAGCGGAGACAACCGGAACTTCTTGGTGGCCGCCGTTTGGCCGCCGCGGCCGTGTTCGGCATTGTAGCGATCCACGAAGTCCAACACCTCTGCCTTTTCGTGCAAGGTGTAACGCCGGCCCCTCAGGGATCTCGGGGCGTTCTTTGATTTTGTGCTCATCACCCGCAGTTCATAGTCCTTGGCTTGGAAGGTTGGCAAGATTCATGTTAGATAAGTGCATCATGCATGCTTGAAGTTGCTTTCTGACTTGTGGTGCTTGTTAGGGTGATTTGGCGGAAATGTCCGGCGCAGATTGCAGAATCAGGCGTGGCATTTGGCATGTGTTTCGCCCAGACGAGGGAAAGCCGGGGCGGGAGGGCGTCTGGCTTTTTGGGGAAAGGAGCAAAGGAGGCGCGCGGGGGCATGGGCGTTGCTGAAGTGTCGGGTATCATGAAGCGCTCCGGTCCAATGACGGCGTGCTCACGCGCCTCGGGTGAAATCCAAGTGTGCGCGGCCCGCTTTCGTTGTAGATTGTAAGTCGGGGCGAGTAACCGTCGATGGCCATGAAAGCGAACCAAGAGAATCCCCGCAAACGAGTCGCGGTGCTTGCCACCGATGGCTTCGAGCAATCCGAACTCCTGGAGCCGGCGTCCACGCTCCAAGAGGCAGGCGCGGTGGTGGAAATTGTCAGCCCCGAAGGGAACGCCATCCGAGGCTGGAAGGACCATGAGTGGGGACAAAACCTCAAGGCGGATCTCTCCTTGGCCGAGGCCGATCCGGCCAGTTACGACGCGTTGCTGCTGCCCGGTGGCGTGTTGAACTCCGACAAGCTTCGTACTTCCACGCGTGCCCGGAAGTTCGTCCGCCACTTCTTCTTCGAGGACAAGCCGGTCTTCGCGATCTGTCACGGTGCCCAGATCCTGATCGATGCGGAAATGGTCGAGGACCGCACCATGACCTCCTATCCCGCCATCGCGGCCGACCTGATCAATGCCGGTGCCCATTGGCAGGACGCGGAAGTGGTGGAAGACGGCAATCTTGTGACTTCCCGCAGCCCGGACGATCTGACGGCGTTTTCGGCCGCGATCTGCAGGGCGCTCGGCTTGCGAGTGCCGCAGCCCGTTTAGAAAAAGACCCTTTCGTGATGTTTGCCCAAGCCACTTACCCCAACCGGACCACCGCCGGGGCGCAATTGGCGGAGCTGTTAGGCGCGCGCCCGTGGTCGCCAACAACGCTGGTGGTGGCATTGCCACGCGGCGGGGTGCCGGTCGCGGCCGCCATTGCCGAGGCATTGGGTTTGGAACTCGACGTGTTGATCGTACGAAAGCTCGGGCTGCCGGAGCAACCGGAAGTCGCGCTGGGCGCAATCGCCACCGGCGACGTGACGATCTTGAACGATTGGATTCTTGCCGGATTGCCGAATCCTGGGGAGGTGGTCGAGCGCATCGCCGCTCGTGAGCGAAGGGAGCTGCTGCGCCGGGAAGAGGCTTATCGGCCGGTGCGTCCGGCGCTCGATGTCGGCGGACGGGATGTGATTGTCGTCGATGACGGCCTCGCCACCGGCGCGACCATGACGGCGGCCCTTGAGTCCTTACGCAAGCGCGGTGCGAGCCGCTGTGTGGTGGCCGTGCCGGTGGGAAGCCGCGACGCCCTCGACTCGATTGGCGGGCTGGCCGATGAGGTGGTCTGTCCGCTGGTGCCCGACGACTTCAGCGCGGTCGGTTGCCATTATCAGGATTTTTCGGAAACGAGTGACGAGGAGGTCCGCGAACTCCTCGGCCGCAACGCCCCGCTATCATGAACGACTCCGCCATGGTCTCCGGCTTGGCCGCGCTTTCCGCGATGGCGCGGGACATTTCGGGAAGCGGGCTTGATCCCCTGGTGGAGAGGGCGGGTCAAGCGGACTTCGTGCTGCTGGGCGAAGCGACCCATGGCACCCGTGAATTCTACAAACTGCGTGCCGCCATCACCCGACGGCTGGTGTTCGAGCACGGATTCACGATCGTCGCGCTGGAAGCGGACTGGCCGGATGCGTTGCGCCTGCACCACTATGTCAGCGGCGTCACGGGCGATCCGGATGCCGTCGCGGCGCTCGGCGACTTCGAGCGTTTCCCGCGCTGGATGTGGCGGAATGAAACCATGCCATCGTTTCTCGATGCCATCCGCGAATGGAACCGGCCGCTGGCGGAGGCCCAGGTCGGCATCTTCGGGATGGATCTCTACAGCCTGAACGCCTCGATCCGCGCCGTGCTCGAGTATCTGCGGAAGAAGGATCGCACGGCGGAGCGCCGGGCGCGTGAACGATACGGGTGCTTCGACCACTTCGGTCACGATCCCCAGACCTATGGCTATTTCACCGAGCGGGCCGGGGTGGAAGATTGCGAGCGGGAAGTCATCGCCCAACTCATGGAAATGCGGAGACGCTACGCCAAGCACATGGAGTCGGCCGATGACGATCACTTCTTCGCTCTCCAGCACGCCCGAGTGGTGGCGGATGCCGAGAGCTACTACCGCGCCATGTACCGTGGGCGCGACGAATCATGGAACCTGCGCGACGCCCACATGACCGACGTCGTCACGTCGCTCGCCCGCCACTTCCAACATGGCGGGCGTCCGGCCAAGGTCGTGGTATGGGCGCACAACTCGCACCTCGGCGACGCCCGTGCGACGGAGATGGGACAGCGCGGCGAGTGGAATCTCGGGCAATTGCTCCGCGAAACGGCCGCGGGAATGGTTTATTCGGTCGGGTTCTCGACCTTCGACGGCACGGTGACCGCCGCCCACGACTGGGATGGACCGCCGCGACGGATGGCGGTGCGGCCAGCCTTGGAGGGCAGCTATGAAGAGGTTTTTCATCGCTTGGGACGACGCTCGTTCTGGGTCGATCTCAAGGCGGATCATGAAGGGGTGGAGTTCTTGAAGACTTCGCGACTGCAGCGGGCGATCGGCGTCATCTATCGTCCGGTGACCGAGAGGATGAGTCACTATTTCGAGTGCACGCTACCGGGCCAGTTCGATGCGATGATTCACATCGACCGCACCCATGCGGTGCGCGCGCTCGACCCGTGCGCGGGCCCTCCGCTGGATCTGCCGAAGGCCGATCCCGCGGCACGGCTTTGAGCCCGTGCAACTCTCCCGGCCACCGCTGCAATTTGCCGGGACTAGCCCGGCACACCCGGCACCGGACGTGGTCGGGCAAGCGTGGGCAGTCACGCGGTGCCAAGAACAGCGCGTCCTCGCGGGTATGCGGCGCGATAGATGCTGGGTGAACCGCCTTTCCCGGATAAATGTCCCCCGGGGAATCCGATCCAATGAAAGTATCAGAAATCATGAGCCGGGAACCAGTCGTCGTCGCGCCCGGCACCAACCTCTGTGAAGCCGCGCAACTGATGCGCGATCTCGATGTCGGCATGATCCCCGTATGCGATGGCGACACGCTGCAAGGGATGATCACTGACCGCGACATCGCCATCCGCGCCGTCGCTGCGGAACTCGATCCCGCTACCGTGGGTGTCGAGGAAGTCATGACCCGGAACGTCCTCTATTGCTTCGAGGATGACCCGATCGAGGAGGCCGCCAAAATGATGGAGGATGCACAAGTCCGCCGACTGGTCGTGCTGACGCGCGACAAGCGGCTCATCGGCATCATGTCGCTCGGTGATCTCGCCACCCGGACCGAAGAGCGTGAGACCGTGGCGGAAGCGGTGAAGGCGATCTCCGAGCCGGCGTTCCATTGAGCTCCTCCTGAGTGGCGGTGGCGGATACGACACCTCGCGAAAGAAAACTACGGGTGTCCTCAATCGAGGACACCCGCATTTTCGGGTTGCGTTCTATGGGAGGACTGGGGGGAATCTTTCACTTGGTCGGGTGGAAGCGGGCGTGCCAAGTCATCACCCGCTCGTGCCGGGTGCGATGATCAACCGGATTTCAGGAGGCCTTCCGCCACGGCCACGAGTCGAGGTCGATTGACCGCCGGCGTCAGCAACGCGGACGCCAAGCGCAATGCGCCGGCAATTTCGGCATTGGTGGATTGAGGGCTCTTGCGCTTGATCTCGGCGACGAGTTGGGCTCGCTCCGGGCGGGGTAGGGAAACGTCGAAGTGGGGGCGGTGAGTTTTCTGCATGGCGACTAGAACGAGGAGGAGATGAACCAGTGAGGGAGTGGATTAAGGAGACTAATAAAGGCCGCGCCGCTTGTCTTTCGGGAGATGTACCATTTTGTCGGTACGCAAAAGTCTTAGCGAGGAGTCGGACCTTCAAGTCCTCCGAAGTAGCTGACGTTCAATCCCAATGGAAGGGCGGTTGGGGCCCCTTGGATATTCTCCCGGAGTGACGTTCCCCACCCAGTATCGCAATGTCGGCAGCATCCCTTGGGCGGGGTCGCCGTGGGGTAGTAACCCGGTGTCGATTCCGGCTCCGACCCGGGAGCGTCGCGGGCTCGATTCGTAGAATCCACACCCGCGGGCCATTTGCATTATCGCCCTTCCGGCGCGTCGGTAGCGGGCAAGTGCGACAACGCACGGTGCCTGCGGTTCGGGGAGGGGCCGCAGGCACCAACATTCACTTTCAGAGAGGGACTAGTGTTGGTTGCTGGTGCCCGCGGTCGAAAAAACACCCGATGACGCCGCGGGGATCCCCGTTTGCTCCAGCTCCGCGTGGCAGACGCTCCATTCGTGCCCGGCGCGACCGCGAGTTGTTAGATTGTTAGAGCGATTTCGGTTTGCCTTTCGCGCCGGATCCGGCATTTAGCACGCGGCTTTCGGGGAGGAAGGTCTCTCGCGGCAGCCGGCATTTTTCGCACGTGAACGACTTCCACCGATTTATCCGCCACCTTCTCGCGGGGGCTTTGCTTCTGGCAGGCGCCTCCTGCACCACCATCGAAGTCCGGAAGGACGAGCCGGTTTCGTCGTGGGTCGCCCGGGATTCGGTGAAGCGGAAATCGGAGGCTTCCGTGCGGATCGCCAGCGACCGCATTGCCGGGCGTGGCGTGGAGCAGTTTTTCCAGCGTCACAGCGCTATCCTGACCGATGGCGGCACACCGGAGCTTTCCGCAGCGAAAGGGGGGGAGACCTACCTCGCCATGCCCGCGACCGGCGGCTATGGCTCGGCGGTTTCGCTCGGTGACGGCTATTTCCTCACTGCCGCACACGTGCCGGTCAAGGGCCATGGCGGCCTCTTTTGCCTCGAGCGAAGTGGACGACCGGTCGTTCGCCCTTACCGCGTGGTGTGGAAGGACAAGTCCGCCGATCTCGCGCTGCTTCACGCCGAAGTGGATGTCCCGGCGGTCAAGTGGGCCCCGGAAGGCTCCATCGGCAATGGTGCGGGGGTCTTCACCTTTGGCTTCGGCGGCGGCGAGTGGAAGCCCAGCCAAGGTCAGATCCTCGGCCGTCGCCCGACGGGAGAAGCGGATCGCCACCTTGATTTGAAGCTCACCGCACCGGTCGTCGCGGGCGATAGCGGTGGGCCCGTGGTAACGGCGGAGGGCAAGCTTGTCGGGATCGTCACCCGTGCGGACTACCGGTGGGTGCGGGCTTTCGGTCGAGCTTGGATGCGCTCGGGATCCCACACCACTCGCCCGGATCCCGGCTTTCTGAAGGGGATTCTTGCCAAGGACCGGGCGATCCGCCGATAGCGGAAAGGCGCGCCGGGAACGCCGGTGCGCCTTCGTGGGGGGCGAGTCGCGGGGTTTTGGGATCGGTCACTCGGTGCTGCCATCGGCGCGCAGGATGGTGCCGTCGGTCTTCACGATGTCGCCGTCCTTCAAGGCGGTTTCACCACGGCCGTCCTTCTTGGTCACGGCGAGGTCGGGGCGCACCTTGGTCCCGTCGAGCGAGACTTCATTTTTGATCGGTTCTCCCAGGCAATCCTTGACCAGCAGGGGCTTGCCGTCCTTCACGATCACCGATCCCTCGAGCAGCACGCGACCATCGCGGAGGATGGCATCGTTGTCCTTGAGGCTCCATTTCTTGCCATCCTTGGAGATGACACTGCCATCAGTCATCACCTTGGTGCCGTCGCTCAAGGTGGTTTCGGCCGTGAGTTCGGATTTCTCGCCGGCACGGACGCTCATGATCTTGCCGTCCTTCTTGACGATGCCGTCAGTGACGACGCGGGTCTGGAAGGTGCCGTCGTCGGCGATCAGGTCGCCTTCCTGAAGCTTCCACGTGGTGCCGTCGGGCGATGTGACGTTACCGGTGCGGGTAACCTTGGTGCCGTCCTTGAGGGTGATGTCTTCCATGAGTTCGGTGTTCTCGCCGTCCTTGTGGGACATGAGCTTGCCGTCCTTCATGACGACGCCGTCTTTGTCGGCGGCGGCGAGCGGAGTGATCGCCGCAAAGGACAAGAGTCCCGCGGCGACGATGCATTGGATCGCTTTCATTTCGTTCAATCGGGTTCGTTGCTGTGGATGTGGCAAGTACGTGCGAGCGCCGGGGGGAGATTTCTGCCTCGCGGTCGCGGCACGCACGGCCATTCCGGGATCATCCCGGACAGGCCTTTTCCTTCGCAGGCAGCATGCCGCTCCGGGTGCGGGTGATATCCGGCGCAGCAGCAAGGGCTCGCGGAAAGCGCCGGGTGGGATAAGGACGCGAGCGTGGGCGGAGTGCACCGGAGGATGGGCAAGGTGCAAGGGGTGGCCAACGCCGCCGCCTACATCAGGACCGCAGGCCTGAGCCAGCGTTCGGCGGCCGCTTCTTGATCGAGGGGGAAGGCCTTGATCTCGAAGCCGGGGACGACCTTGCCTTCCCACTCGCTGAAGCGGCGCAGCCACGATTCGTCGGCGAGGATGGCCGCCCGGTCAAAATGGCGGATCACGCGAAACAGCAGGGGCAGACGGCTGAGTTCGATGGCGATGGCTCCGATCGACGGAAAGCGAAAGCCGTTGATCCGGTAGCACATGACACCGTGCTCGATCCCGGCCGACTTGGCCTCGAACTCCTCGAGGGCCGCGGCCATCTGCTCTCGGTCCAGCTTGCCTTGGAGGTCGATATCCAGGCGGTTGCCGGTGCGCGTGATCTGGAACATGGCGAAGGGGAGATTCGGCGGTGAGCCCCGGGGGAAAGGAGCGTGAGCCGGGCGAATTCCAGCTTCATGGATCGGGTGTGTATCCCAATTCGTTCCGCGTGGATCGTCCGGCTCAATGATAGCGATGGCGAGGAAACGCGGGAATGCAAGTGGAGATTGGACTCATGAGAGACGCAAGTGGCCGGGTAGGCGAGGGGCACAGTCCCCGGAGAGTTGGATTTTCTCGTAGAATCCCCCGGCCGGGCCGGATTGCGTGGCGCGGGTTTTGGGGAATGGTGCGGCCGCCCAAGCCGGGAGATCAGCCGTGATCGATTCGCGGTGTCCCATCAAGGCCGGCTGGGGCAATCACCCATACATGAAAAACCTGACTCGTCTTTGGTCCGCCATCCCGGCGCTGGCGGTGCTGCTGGCACCGTGTGCGCCCGGGCTCGATGAAAAAGCCACCACGCTTCCCGTATCCACGGCACCGGCCGGTCACGACCGGTTGGCGGGGAGTATCCACGCGCAGGTCAATGCATACCGCCAGTCACTCGGCAAACCGGCGCTGCAACGACATGCCGGGCTTGATCGCCTGGCGCGGCAACATGCCGAGTTCATGCGCCACAACCGCGGAAAATTCGGCAAAGGAAGTGCGGGTAACCTGACTCATCACGGGTTCGAGGAACGAACCTTGATGGCCCAGCGGGGAATGGGCATGAGCGACGTGGGCGAGAACGTCGGCACCTGCCGCGGTGCCGCCAGTGCAGCCGGCACGTTGGTGGAAGCTTGGAGGAAATCGAAGGGACACCAGATGAACCTGAAGGGGCGCTGGACGCAGACTGGAATCGGCGTGGTGGTGGATGCGGATGGCACCGTTTTCGCAACCCAGCTTTTCGGCACGGGCAGCAGATCGCACCTGAACCTAATGAACCGGATGCGGTCGTTCTGATTTGGCTGCGTGCGAGCGTGCAGGGTGCGTCACCGATCCGGCGTTTTGCAAATCGCCCGATTCGTCAGTCGGCGATCAGGTGGGGGTCCTCCAGTGACTGTGAAGGTGTCGTAAGTGGCGGGGTTGCAAGGAGTCGCGGTCTTTCCGGGTGATGGCGATGGGGCGGCCTCGAGCTTGGCACCTCCGGTGCAACGAAGGTTACGGGTGAAATGAACCCCATAACATTATGCTTCACTGGTCATTGGTATTCCTTGTTATCGCCATCATCGCCGCCGTGTTGGGCTTCGGCACCCTTGCCGGTGCCGCCGCCACGATTGCGAAGGTGTGTTTCGTTCTGTTCCTGATCGTCTGGTTGGTCTCCCTGTTGACCACACGCCGTGCCTAGGGATGTTGCTTCAAGTGAACCTCTCCGCCCATCGTGGCGGAGAGGTCTCGTTGGATCGCATATGCCGGAAACGGAGACGAGCGGACGCTTTCTTGTGATGGCGCTGGACCTGGACGACAGCGTCCAGGTGTTCGGTACCTACCCGTCGCCGGATCTTGCGAAAGCGGCCATTGCCGAGTTCGAGAAGATCCACTGGCGTTTCAGCGACTGGCGGGTGCAGGCGTGGGAGCCCGCGCTGGACTCAGGGCGGTAGCGCGGGTCCCGGCGGCGTATTCAGCCGCTCCCAACTCGCGCGGGCTGCTTCGCGTGCGTCGGCCCACGTCAAGCGCGACTCCCCGCGCCGTTGATCCCACGTGGTCTCCATGTCCGCTTCCAGTTGGTCGAAATCGGCGTCGCGGCGGTATTGTTCCATCCCGAACAGGTACGCGGGCCAGTAGTCGGCGAACGTGAAGCCACTGTGGAAATACGGTTCGCGACGGAAGTGCTTCTCCCAGTGAACGGCCTCCGCAGGCAGGTCGATCCCGCCGGCGAGCGCCTTGCCGGCGAAGGCACCGACGAGCGCGCCGACGGTGCCACCCACCATGGCTCCGACCGGCCCGCCTGCCGCGCCGAGGCCAGCTCCCGCGGCGGCCCCGCTGGCGGCACCCACGCCAGTGGCGATGGGATGGCAATCGGGTTCGCCGCTCAGGGGATCGCGATGCGCTTCGTCGTCATTTTCCGGGTTCGCATTCATGGCTGTGACCTAGCGACCGGCGTGCCGCGAACGTTATAAGAACGGCGGCAGAGGTTTCACGCGAGATTGGCAAGGCGCGTGCGAGACAAGAAACCTCGTTGCCGGTCGCCGATGGATTCCGCCTGCGGCCGGCATAGGGAAGCGTAGAACAAACAACTGGGAGCCGGGCAGGTGGGGCACCTGTCCGGCTTCCCTTTTTCCGGTTAACTCGCCACCTGCGAAATTCGCTTTGCGACCACGGATCCCGGCGCGTCTTGCAATTGCCGTTTTCAGAATGCAGCGCCTGCAGGACTCGCTGGGAACGGATGTTACAAAAACGAGACCGCCCAATGGCGTTTGGCTCGCTCCGTGCGGAGACGACCAGCATGAGAATGCTGCTACCTTGGATTTCTTCGGTGATGTTGCTTTTCGCCGCGGCCTCGTTGCCGCACGGAGTGAACGCGGCCGGAGCCAATCTCGTCGTTGCGGTGGATCCCATGGTGAAGGATCTGGAGGGGCGCCAAGGTGAAGACTTCGAAGCGGTCTTTCTCTCCTTCATGATCCATCATCACCGGGCTGGGATCCGCATGGCCGGTCTGGTGGCGGAGCGGGGAGTGGATCCCGAGCTGAAGCTTGAGGCGGAGAGATTGATCGCCACGAACAACCGCCAGATCGGGCAACTGGAGCAATGGCTGGAGCAATGGCATCCCCGGAAACCCGGTGAGGACCTGATACCTCAAGCGACGAAGGAGAAGGAGTTGCTGGCCATGTCGGAACTGGACAAGGCAAAGGATGCCAAGTTCGACAAGCTGTTCGCCGCGTTGATGACGGAGCATCGGGACGTCGGCGTCCAGATGGCGCGGCTCGCCGCCGATCACGCGGTGCACGAGGAGGTGAAAGCCTTCGCCTCGCGGGTCGTCGAACTGCAAGGGGAGGCCAAAGACAGCATCGCGAAGTGATTGTCCGCGGGTGAAGATCAGGCTCCAGCCGGATCCAGGCCGAATTCCCGCTTTGGGATCCGGGTGATGCGGCACGCCAGGTCGTCTTCACCCGATGCCACGATGAAGTGATCCCCTCCATCGACCAAGCCGGTGGTGAAAACAACGCCTTCCAGGTAACGGAGTTCGCGGAGATGATCCGTAAGTTCCGGCCGCGACTCTAACAGAGGCCGGGTGTCTTGGACGGACAGCACGCGCGTTGGGTCCTCCGCATCAAGGAACGAGTGGAAGGTCCGGTACGTGCCGACGAGGGTGCCGGGCTGCACGCCGTGGTAGAGCATGAGCCATCCGCGCGAGGTGAGGATAGGGGCCGTGCCGCCGCCGATGCGCATCACGGAGCTTGAGCCGCGGCGCGGCCGGATCAGCGGCGTGTCGGCCGGCTTCCAATGCAGCGCATCCGGCGAGGACGCGAGATTGATCGAGGGACCGGCTTCGAACTCGCTGGACGGCGGGTAGGCGAAGTAGAGGTCGCCCAAGGGGCGGGTCAGAGCGTGGAACTTGCCGCCAACTTTTCCCTCAAAGATCAGCATGTCCTTGTTCTGGTGATCGAGGATGATGCCTTGCAGCTCGTAGTCCAGACCGTCTTGCGAGGTGTAAAGGGCGGTGGAATGCCGCTCGGCGCTGACCGAGCAGGTGGTCATGTACCAAGTGTCGTCCACCTTCGAGATGCGGGCGTCTTCCACGCCGTATTCCTGATAGCTCGCGGCGGGGCAGATCGACCTGTCATAGTGCACGGCGATCGTTCGGAGGCTCTCGGGATCGAGTTCAACCGGCAACAGCCACGACAGCGAGGTGAGCGCCATCACCTTCGACGAGTGGCCGCGAATGCGGAACTTGCGTGGATCCGAGGCATCCACCAGGGCGAGGTCATGGGCATCGGTGAGGAAGCCGCGTTGGGGGTCCCAGCGGATCGCATGGATTTCATTGCCGCTCACGGGTTCCTGAAGGGCTTCCGCAATTCGGACCATCATGAGCAAGTTGCCATTTGGCAACCGGGTGAAACCGGGATTGAAGGCGCCAAGGACGAAAGTTCTCCGCTCGATACCCGCGCGCAGCGGCGAGCACGCGAGATCGACGTCAGGCGGGGAGAAGACGATGGCATCGGATTCCCAAGTCATGACGAGCTGCTTTGCGCGCGGCATGCCAATATAGGGACCGGCGGGTACCGAGTCGAGGATTCGGGGTTCCATTGCACATTGCGGCGAAAGAGAGCGGCTTGCAGTGAGGGATCGGGTGGCCTTCGGAGGAAATAGCCCGTGGCACTGGATCCAAGGCGGGGCACGCGATCTGCAAAAAGGTTAATCGCCCGGATGTTTCCCACCGGGTTCAAGACCATGGAAATACCCCACTATTCGACCCAGCCGGATGCGGAAGAAATCCGCCGTGCGATCCGCGAACACCGTCTCGTGGAGTTTTACTACATCGGTGAACTCCTGACCGTGGAGCCCTACATCCACGGGATGGGAAGGCGCTACCAAGCGCCGGTGTTGCTTGCGTGGGACGCCAGGAATGGATGGAAGGAATACAGTTGCATGCGGATCCGGCGCTTGCAGGTGCTTGACCGGCGCTATGCGAAATCGCGGGAGGACTACGATCCCGGGGATCCTCGGATCAGGAAAGTGGACGTGGCAGCCAAGGTCATTGGCCGCCGTGTAGAAGCACAAGCAGCGAAATGAACGACGGAGACACCCCGACATGAGCCCGGCACCCTTTGCGAAACTGGCGGCGCTCGCCCGCCGCTATCCCCGTCGGCAGCCGAAGAAAGAGAGCTTTTTCTTCCGGGCGTCGAATCCTGAATCTCGCATTGATTTCGTCCCTGAAAGTCTCGCCGAACCACCGGCATCGCGGCGGCCCAAGCACCTCCGGCCGAGGTAGAGTTGGCTATCTCTTCCAGTAGTCAAACAAGGGACCATCCGCTCCATGCAGCGGATCTTCTTCCGGCAGTGGCACCCCGGCGATGCGCTGGCGATCGGCTTCTTTCCCGGAGGATTTCACCAGGTCCGGATTCTCGCCGCGGGGATAGGCACCGACGACCATGAAATCGTCCGTGGCTTCGAGGCACTTGTGACCCACGCCGGCGGGAATGACGATGACATCGCCGGGCCGCACCGTGAATTCCTCGCCATGGGCACCGCCGAGCATCAGCCGGGCGTGGCCGATGACCACGCCGAGCACTTCGTGATTGGTGGTGTGAAAGTGGTGGTAGGAATAGACGCCCCAGCGCCACGCGGCCTTCCAGCCATGGGAGGCAAAGCGTTCCTCGAACCAGCCCGCGGGATCGTCTTCCGCGACGACGCCGGAGTTCCGCATGATGACCAGCGGAAGCGTGGGATGGTTCGGGGTCTCCCCGTCATCGGCAAAAAGGCGTGCCTCGATTTGCATGGCGGTGGGGGATTATTATACCGCGGCGGTTTCGGGCTTTCCTGCTGACTTGCCGCACTCCTGCAGCACCTCTTCCAGGCGTCCGACGTCCACGGGCTTCACCAGGTGATGGCGGAAGCCGAGAGCGCGGCTGCGCTCGAAATCCTTTTCCATGCCCAAGCCGCTGAGGGCAATACCGATCGTGCCATTGCGGGCGGCCACCATTTTCATCACCTCGCCCGGACTGCCATCGGGGAGACCGAGGTCGCTCAACAGCAGGTCGAAGTCCTGGCGCGACGCGATTTCGAGGGCGGAGGAAACATTGAGCGCGGGGGTGACGGTGTAGCCGCGGAGCTCCAAGAGCATCGTCAGGGCCTCGTTGGTATCGGCGTGATCTTCTAACAAGAGGACGCGGAGCCTCTTGCCCTGTTCGACCGCTGCGGGTCGGCGTTCGGGGACGGGCGCTGGCACGTCGTGGGCAAGCGGCAGCGATACCGTGACGGTGGTGCCGTGGCCATGCCCGCGGCTGTCCACGCCGATGTGACCGGAGTGCAGTTCGACCAGCGCTTTGGTGATTGCCAATCCCAGCCCGAGCCCGCCTTGCACGCCTCGTTCGGCTTGCTCGAAGGGGTGGAAGACGCGGCTCAGCAAGGCCCGCTCGATGCCGACGCCGGTGTCGCGGACGGTAATGGTGACCGACCCTTCGGCGTCCGTGGTGGTGCTGACGTGGATGGAACCTTTGGACGTGAACTTCACCGCGTTCTTCACGATGTTCCAAAACACTTGTTGAAGGCGGGCCGGGTCCGCATTCACGTGGGTCTTCCCGGCGGAAAGGTCCAAGCGAAGCTGGAGCCCTTTCGCCGCGATGTCGGGTTGGCAGATTTCCAAGGCGTTCTTCAGCAACTCATGGACGTCCACCACCGTGGACTCGAGGTGGAACTTGCCGCTTCCGACGCGGGTCAGGTCGAGCAGGTCATCGATCAGCCGGGCCTCCAGCTCGACGTTGCGGCGAATGACCTCGAGCGAATGATGGGCCTCCGCCGGCATCCTCTCGTCCGCGGACAGATTGAAGAGATGGGTGATGACCGGAGTCAGTGGGGTGCGCAGCTCATGACTTAGCATCGCGAGGAAGCGGTCCTTGGCCCGGTTGGCGGTCTCGGCTTCTTCGCGCGCGAGATTTGCCCGGCGGTAGAGTTCCACGTTGTCGAGCGCGAGGGCGGACCGGTGTGCCAGCTCGTCTGCCAGCCACAAGTCGTCCTCGTCGAACCCGTCGTGCGGGTCGGTGCGCACCATGGTGATCGAGCCGATCACGCGGCCGCGTGCGGTGAGCGGCACGGCGGCGAAGGCGGCGGGCTTCAACAGCCGGATCAGTGCCCGGTCTGCTTCCGGAACCAAGTCGTTGAGAACGCTCTCATCCACATGGTTCCTCACGAATGGGACCCCCGTCTGGAACACGCGGAGGGCCACGTGGGAGTTCTCATTCGACTCGGGATAGCGAATCTGCCGCAGCACCGCCTCCTGATGCGGGTCGCGATGGGCCACCGCGACCTGATGGAGATGGCTGTCGTCATCGAGCCGGTCGATCAGGCAGAACTCCGCGAGCCGCGGGACGATCAACCGGGCGAGGCTGGCGAAGGTCTGCTCGTAGTCGAGGGAACTGGCGAGGACATTGCTGGCTTCGGCCAAGAAGGCCATGCGTTCTTTCTCGTCCTCCGCCCGGGCGCGTGCTGCCTGTTCCTGGAGCAATTGGGCATGCTCTTCCGCCTGCCGCTTCACCTGTTCGGACTTGAGGTAGAGGTCCACGAAGACCGCGACCTTGGCCCGCAGGATTTCCGGCACGACGGGGCTGAGGATATAGTCCACCGCGCCGAGCGAGTAGCCGCGGGAGACGTGGGTGTCCGTGTCGTTGATCGCGCTGATGAAAATGATCGGCGTCGTCTCGGAACGCTTGCGCTTGCGGATCAGCGCCGCGGTTTCGAAACCGTCGAGACCGGGCATATTGACGTCCAGCAGGATGACCGCGAAGTCCTGGAGAAGAAGTTGCCGCAGGGCCTCGTCGCCCGATCGAACCTTCACCAGATTCTGGTGAAGCCCTTCGAGGATCGCTTCCAAGGCAAGCAGCTTGTCCGGCCGGTCATCGACCAGAAGGATGCTCGCGGTCTGGGAGGGCTCCTGCATGGGGCGATCGTTGCGGGCGAAGTGGGTCATCGGTACAGCCAGGTGCGGAGCATGGTGAGTAGCCGGTCGGTATCGACAGGCTTGGAAATGTAGTCGGAGGCACCGGCATCGATGCATTTTTCGCGGTCGCCCTTCATCGCCTTGGCGGTCAGGGCGATGATCGGCAGTTCCTGGAAACCAAACATGCCCCGAATGGCTTTCATCACCTCGTAGCCGTCCATCTCGGGCATCATGATGTCCATCAGCACGATGTCGAAGGTGGAGCCGTCCTTGAGAAGCTGCAAGGCGGTGTCGCCTTGTTCGGCCGACATCACGTCCATGTGATGGCGTTCGAGCAGGCTGGTCATCGCGAAGATGTTGCGCACGTCGTCGTCCACGATCAGCACGCGCTTGCCGGCGAGCAAGGTGTTCGGATCGTTGAGGCGCTGCACCGTTTCGCGGCCGGCTTGCGGTAGTTCGGAGACCTTGCGGTGAAGCCACAGCGCGACCTGGTCGTAGAGTCGCTCGGGGCTGCGCACGTCCTTGACGATGATGGTTTGGGTCAAGCGGTTGAGCTGGGCTTCCTCCTCCGACGAGAGATGCTTGCCGGTGTAAACGATGACCGGCATCTCCCGGAACTCGCGGCGGATGTGCTCGATGACCTCGATTCCGGAAGTGCCGGGCAGCATCAGGTCGACGATCACACAATCGCACGGGGTGCTTTCCAGGATCTTGAACGCCTCGTCGGCATCGGCAGCGGTGAGCAGGTTCGGTGTGTCCGCGAGCAGTTCGCCCAGGCTGTTGCGTTGGGTTTCATCGTCCTCCACCAGCAGGACCGTGCCAGTCGGGTTGTCGCGCATCTGGCGCATCCGCTCGAAGATCCCATCCGCCGACTCGGGATCGAGCGGCTTGCCGAGGAAGCGGATCGCGCCGTTCTTCAAGGCATTCTCCGGCTCGGAGTCGGCGGAGACGATGAAGACCGGAATGTGCCGGGTGGAGAGATCGGATTTGAGGCGGCTGAGGACCTTCCAGCCATCGAGATCCGGCAGGCTGACATCGAGCGTGATGCCTTCCGGCTGAAACTCGCGGGCCATGGTCAAGGCGGCATAGCCGCGGGGGGCGATCACGCCCTTGAAGCCATTCGAGTGGGCCCGGGCGAGCAGCATCCCGGCGGTGTCGTGGTCGTCTTCCACGATCAATGCCACGTGATCGAGCGGTGAAATGTTGGCCCGGTCGTCGGCAATCATGCCTTCGGAAAAATCCATCTCCCCGATGCTGGCGTTGGCAGTCTCGTCGAGCTCCCGTTCCGTTGCCGGCGCTTGCAGCGGCAGGAACAACGTGAAGGTGCTGCCCACTCCTTCCTCGCTCCGCACACTGATTTCGCCGCCGAGCAGGCGGGCCAGTTCGCGGCTGATGGCGAGGCCGAGGCCGGTGCCGCCGTAACGCCGGCTGGTGCTGCCATCGGCCTGTTGGAAGGCCTCGAAGATGACCAGTTGCTTCTCCGGCGGGATGCCGATGCCGGTATCATCGACGATGAAGGCGAGGACCTTGCCGGCCCCGCTCAGCACCGAGTTGCCGCGCAGGCGGTGGCCTTCGACCGCTTGTACCTTCACGGTGACCTTGCCGTCGGCAGTGAACTTCAACGCGTTCGAGACGAGGTTTTTCAACACCTGGTCGAGTCGTTGCTCGTCGGTGAGAATCCGTTTCGGCAAGTCGGGGGCGAGTTCGAAGGCGAAGTCGAGGCCCTTTTCCTGTGCCACGTGGCGGAAGGTGCGCTCGACGTTGTCCATGAGGTCGGCGAGGCGAACCGCCGTGACCGAGATGGTGAAATTGCCGGACTCGATCTTCGACAGGTCGAGGATGTCATTGATCAGGCGCAGCAGGTCGCGGCCGGATCCGTGGATGGTGCGCGCGAACTCGATCTGCTTCGGCGTCAGGTTGCCCTCGAAGTTCGAGCCAAGCTGGTCGGCGAGGATGAGCAGGCTGTTGAGCGGCGTGCGCAGCTCGTGCGACATGTTGGCGAGGAACTCCGACTTGTACTTCGAGGTGAGGGCGAGCTGCTGGGCCTTGCCTTCCAGCGCGGTGCGCGCTTGCTCGACCTCGCTGTTCTTGCGCTCGACCTCGGCGTTTTGCTCGGCGAGCTGGGCGGCCTTGTCCTGGAGTTCCTTGTTGGTCTTTTCCAGCTCTTCCTGGCGGTTCTGGAGTTCACTGGCCAGCGACTGCGACTGCTTGAGCAAGTCCTCGGTGAGCGTGTTCGCCTTGATCGTGTTCAAGACGATGCCGATTGATTCGGCCAGCTGCACGAGGAAGGCTTCGTGGGTGGGATTGAAGCCTTGGAACGAGGCAAGTTCGACCACCGCCTTGACCTTGCCTTCGAAGAGGATGGGCAAGACGATGATGTTCATCGGTACCGCTTGGCCGAGACCGGAGCTGATCTGGATGTAGTTGCCGGGCACATTGGTGAGCAGAATCGGCTGCTTTTCCAAAGCGCACTGGCCGACCAGGCCTTCGCCGAGACGGTAGTGGTTGCTGAGGTGCTTGCGCTCGGTGAAGGCGTAGCTGGCGAGCAATCGGAGCTCGGGCTCCGGAGCATCGCTGTCCATGAGGTAGAAGATGCCGGTCTGTGCGGAGACCACCGGCGCGAGTTCGGAGAGGATCAGCTTGCCGACGGTGAGCAGGTCTTTCTGTCCCTGCAGCATGCGGGTGAACTTGGCGAGGTTGGTCTTCAGCCAGTCCTGCTCCTCGTTGCGCGAGGTGGTGTCGCGCAGGTTGCGGATCATCTCGTTGATGTTGTCCTTCACGAAGGCGACCTCGCCGCGGGCGGAGACCTGGATGCTTTGCGTCAGGTCCCCCTTTGTCACCGCGGTGGCCACGTCGGCGATCGCGCGGAGCTGGGTGGTGAGGTTGGCGGCCAGCTGGTTGACGTTGTCGGTGAGGTCGAGCCAGGTGCCGGAAGCGCCCGGCACGTGGGCCTGGCCACCGAGGCGACCTTCAATGCCCACCTCGCGAGCCACCCCGCTGACCTGCTCCGCGAAGGTGGCGAGCGTGTCGGTCATGCTGTTGATCGTGTCGGCGAGCTCAGCGACTTCGCCCTTGGCCTCGACCATCAGCTTCTGATTCAGGTCGCCCTTCGCGACGGCGGTCACGACCTTGGCGATGCCTCGCACCTGGTTGGTGAGGTTGCCGGCCATCGAGTTCACCGAGTCAGTGAGGTCCTTCCAGGTGCCACCGACGCCTTTCACCTCGGCTTGTCCGCCAAGCTTTCCTTCCGTGCCCACCTCGCGGGCCACGCGGGTCACTTCCGAGGCAAACGAGTTGAGTTGGTCCACCATCGTGTTGACGGTGTTCTTCAGCTCGAGGATCTCGCCCTTCACATCGACCGTGATCTTGCGGGAAAGGTCGCCGTTCGCCACCGCCGTGGTGACCGCGGCGATGTTGCGGACCTGGGTGGTGAGGTTGGACGCCATGAAATTCACCGAGTCGGTGAGGTCCTTCCAGGTGCCCGAGACGCCTTCCACCCGTGCTTGGCCACCGAGCGCGCCTTCCGAGCCCACCTCGCGGGCCACGCGGGTCACTTCCGAGGCGAAGGACCGGAGCTGGTCCACCATCGTGTTGATGGTGTCCTTCAGTTCGAGAATTTCGCCGCGGACATCGACGGTGATTTTCTTGGAAAGATTGCCGGCCGCGACCGCCTTCGTGACGTCGGCGATGTTGCGGACCTGGTCGGTGAGGTTGCCACCCATCAGGTTTACGGAATCAGTGAGGTCCTTCCATGTGCCGGCCACCCCGGAGACCTTCGCCTGGCCACCGAGCTTGCCTTCCGAGCCCACTTCGCGGGCGACGCGGGTGACTTCCGCCGCGAACGATCCGAGCTGGTCCACCATCGTGTTGATCGTGTTCTTGAGCTCCAGGATCTCGCCCTTCACATCCACGGTGATCTTCTTGGAAAGGTCGCCGCGCGCGACCGCGGTGGTGACGTCGGCGATGTTGCGGACCTGGTTGGTCAGGTTGCCGGCCATCGAATTCACCGAGTCGGTGAGGTCCTTCCAGGTGCCGGCGACGCCCTTCACGTCCGCCTGGCCGCCGAGTTTTCCCTCGGTGCCCACTTCGCGGGCCACGCGGGTCACTTCCGAGGCGAAGGAGTTGAGCTGGTCCACCATCGTGTTCACCGTGTCCTTGAGTTGGAGAATCTCCCCGCGGACGGCGACGGTGACTTTTCTGGAAAGGTCGCCATTGGCCACCGCGGTGGTCACGTCGGCGATGTTGCGGACCTGGTCGGTGAGGTTGCCGGCCATCGAGTTCACCGAGTCGGTGAGGTCCTTCCAGGTGCCGGCCACGCCCTTCACGTCAGCTTGGCCGCCGAGCTTTCCTTCGGTGCCCACCTCGCGGGCCACGCGGGTCACTTCGGAAGCGAACGATCCGAGCTGGTCCACCATCGTGTTGATGGTGTTCTTGAGTTCCAGGATCTCGCCTTTGACATCCACGGTGATCTTCTTGCCGAGGTCGCCATTGGCGACGGCGGTGGTCACCTCGGCGATGTTGCGGACCTGGTTGGTGAGGTTGCCGGCCATCGAGTTTACCGAGTCGGTGAGATCCTTCCAGGTGCCGGCCACGCCGCGCACTTCGGCCTGGCCGCCAAGCTTTCCTTCGGTGCCCACCTCGCGGGCCACGCGGGTGACCTGATCGGCGAAGGAGCTGAGCTGGTCCACCATCGTGTTGATGGTGTTTTTCATCTCGAGGATCTCGCCCTTCACATCCACGGTGATCTTGCGGGAAAGATCGCCGTTCGCGATCGCGGTCGTCACGTCGGCGATGTTGCGGACTTGGTCGGTCAGGTTGCCGGCCATCATGTTCACGTTGTCGGTGAGGTCCTTCCACGTGCCGGCGACGCCGGTCACTTCGGCCTGGCCGCCGAGCTTCCCTTCGGTGCCCACCTCGCGGGCCACGCGGGTCACTTCCGACGCGAAGGAGCGGAGCTGGCCGACCATCGTGTTGATCGTGTCCTTCAGCTCGAGGATCTCGCCCTTCACGTCCACCGTGATGGTCTTGGAAAGGTCGCCGTTCGCGACCGCGGTCGTGACCTCGGCGATGTTGCGGACCTGGGCGGTGAGGTTGCCGGCCATCGAGTTCACCGAGTCGGTGAGGTCCTTCCAGGTGCC
>CBKZPU010000069.1:0-24714 GCA_966696705.1 uncultured Verrucomicrobiaceae bacterium
CCTCGCTCCCGTCGCTCGCAGCTCAGGACAAGGCGAAGGTGCTGGAGTCGTTGTTAGGAGAGCCCGCTTCGGCGATCGCCTTGGTGGATGCACTCGATAGCGGCGAGATGACGCTCGCGGTCGTTGGAACGACCGTGCTGCCGCGCTTGGCCGATCACCCGGATGCCAAGGTCAAGGATCACGCCGCGCCGCTGATGAAGAAGCTCCGCGGTTCGAGCGAGGCGAAGGACGCGATCATCGCTCGCCTGTTGCCGGAAGTCAGCAAGCCGGGCAACGCCGAGGCCGGCAAGCAGCTCTTCGCTTCATGCGCCGCCTGCCACAAGTATCGTGACCAAGGCGCGCTCATCGGGCCGGTGCTCGAGGGCATTGGCGTCCACGGCGTCGAGACGCTGCTGACCCACATCGTTGACCCGAACCGTGAGGTGGAGCCAAGCTATCACGTCTGGAACATCACCACCACCGACGGCCGCACGCTGTCCGGTTTCGTCAGCCGTGAAACGGCCGGAAGCCTGTTTGTGAAGAACGCTGCCGGTGAAACGGAAGTGCCGCGGAACACCATCGCCAATCGCTCGAATACCGGCAAGTCGCTCATGCCCGAGGGCTACGAAGGGCTCGGTGCCGAGTCGCTGCGCGATCTGATCGCTTACCTTCGCTCCGGTGAGCAGCGATTCCATGCCGTCTCCTTCGGCAAGGCGGCGACGGCGGATGGCAGCCGCGGCGTTTATCTTTCGCCGGATATTCCGGGCGATCGCGTAGGCATCAAGCGCTACGGCCTTGTCGAGGAACGCGGCGTGCCTTTCCAGCTTCCCGATCCTTTGACCACACCGGGCGGCAAGAACGTGATCGTGCTGAAAGGCGGCATGGAAGATCGTGCGGTCAGTCGCACGATGCCGGAGCGCGTCGAGGTCCCGGTCAATGCCGCCGCTGGTCGCCTGCACTTGTTAGGCGGAGTCGCCGGCTGGGGCTTCCCGGTGATGCGGGAGAAAGATCCGCTCGTTACCATCGCCGTTCACTATGCCGGCGGCGGAGTGGAGGAAATCGCTCTCCGCAATGGTGTGGAGTTTGCCGATCACGCGGGCCGCATCGACGTTCCCGGCTCGGCTTGGGCCGACCTCGTGAGTCACGGCCAGATGCGCTACCTCTGGCGCGATTTGAAGAAGAGGGATGGCGTGATTGAAAAGCTCGTCCTCACCAGCGGCAACAAGGTCGCCGCACCAATGATCGCTGCCATCACGCTGGAGGGCGCCTCAAGCGATGGCAAACTCGCCGCGCCGCCGGTTGATGGCGGGCCGGAAGAGCAATCGACCGCCTCCTTGCCAGCCACCAAGGAAAAGACGCGCGTGCTACTCGCCGGCGGAGGCGGCTCGCATGACTTCCCCGCGTGGTTCGACCGCGAGGACCAATCCATCCTGCGCGAAGCGGGTTGCGTCACTCTCTACACCTCTGATCCTCGCAATGCGGCCGAAGAGTTGGCTCGGACAGACGTCTTCCTCTTCAGCTCGAACGATCCCGCCTACGTGAAGAGCCCCGAGTTCCAGCGCGCTTTCGGTTCCTACGTGGCGGATGGCGGCGGCCTCGTGCTGCTTCATCCCGCGACGTGGTATAACTTCGCCGATTGGCCGGCCTTCAACGCGACTTTCGTCGGTGGTGGCGCCAAGGCGCACGATCCGCTCGGCGAGTTCGGCTTACTGGTCACCAAGCCGGATCATCCCGTTGTCGCCGGCCTGCAACGCGAGTTCAAGCTGCGCGACGAACTCTATCAGGTGAACCTTGAACCCGGCGTGAAAGCGCAGGTGCTCGTCGAAACTTCGGTTTCCGGACAGACCGGCAAGAGGCATCCGGCGGTGTGGATCGTCGAGCATCCGAAGTCGCGCGTCGTGTGCATCGCTCCCGGTCACGACGGTGCCACGCACCGCGAAGCAAACTTCCGCAAGCTGCTGGCGAACGCCGTGAAATGGGCGGGCGGGAAATAACGTTCCTGTTCAGTCTTTCCGCTTGAGCAGCGGGAAGAGGATCACGTCGCGAATGGTCGGTGCACCGGTGAGCATCATGATCAGGCGGTCGATGCCGATGCCGATGCCGCCAGCGGGGGGCATGCCGTGTTCGAGCGTTTCGATGAAGTCATAATCGACCTTCTGCTCTTCCTCGCCACCGGCCTGGTGCTCAAGGCGGTCGCGCTGGACATCGGGGTCATTGAGCTCGGAATAGCCGGGGCTGATTTCCTGGCCATTGATGATGAGCTCGTAAACTTCCACGGTCTTGCCGCCGGGCGTGACCTTGGCGAGCGGGACCAGCTCGCTTGCCACGCGGGTCACGAAGCAGGGGTCGAAGGTGTGTTCCTCGACCTTCTTTTCGAAGACCTGCTGGATCACCTCGTGGTCCTCCATTTCGGGAGAGATCTGCACGCCGAGTTGGTCGCAACGTTCGCGGCGCTGTCCGGGCGTGATGGTGAAGAAGTCGGCGCCGGCGGCTTCCGCGATCAGGTCGTGGTAGTTCGCGCGCTTCCACGGGCGCTCAAGATTGATGGTGCGGGTGACGTTGCCCTCCTCGTCCTTGTGCTCGATCTTGAGGGTGCCGCAGAACTTCTCGGCGAGCCGGCATACGAGCGACTCGACCAGTTCCGCCATGATCTCGAAGTCGGCGAAGGCCTGATAGGCCTCCAACATGGTGAACTCCGGATTGTGGCGGCGCGAGATGCCTTCGTTGCGGAAGTTGCGATTGAGCTCGAAAACCTTGGTGAAGCCGCCAACCAGCAGGCGCTTGAGGAAGAGCTCCGGCGCGATGCGCATCGTGAGCGGCATGCCGAGCGCGTTGTGGTAGGTCTCGAAAGGCCGCGCCGCGGCACCGCCGGGGATGTCCTGCAGCATCGGCGTCTCGACTTCGAGGTAGCCGCGCTCGTGGAAGAAGCTGCGGATCTCCGCGACCATGCGGCTGCGGGTGACGAAAATGGCGGCGCTTTCCTCGTTGGACATCAGGTCGAGGTGGCGCTTGCGGTACTTGATCTCGCGATCGGCCACGCCGTGCCACTTGTCGGGCATCGGGCGCAGCGACTTCGAGAGCACGGTGAACTTCGCGACCTTCACGGTCGGCTCGCCGGTGCGGGTGAGGAAGGTTTCGCCTTCGATGCCCAGCCAATCGCCGCGCTCAAGGCACTCGAAGATGGCGAGTTGCTCCGGCGCCAGCTCCTTCACGGCGATGAAGCCCTGGATCTGACCGTGGACGTCGCCAACGTGGAAGAAGCAGGAGCGGCCCATGTTGCGCCAGCCATTGATGCGGCCGGCGACCTTCACCTGCAGCCCCTCGGCGAAATTCTCGCGCAGATCCGAGGGCGCGTGGGTCGTTTCGAAAGCGGCGCCGAAGGGATCCACGCCCAATTCGCGCAATTTGCCGAGCTTCTCACGGCGGACGGCGATGAGTTCGGCTTCGGTCGATTGGGGCTGCGTGGTTTCGGACATGGCGGGGCCGGGAGTAATGGCCGGAGCCGAAAGACGCAAGAGTCCAGAGCCAAGGGACTGAAAAAGAATGGGCAGCGCGGTTTTTGCCGCGGGGCTGAACGGAATGTCCGTTTCGCAGCGAGCCGTTCACTCCGCGGGAAGCTCCTGCTCCGGCGCGACTTGCTCCGCCCGAACTCGTGCGGGAAGACGTTGAGCCGTGCGGAAGGCCGCGATAGCGAACATGAGGAAATGGCCGAAGAGCAGGATGGTCGCGAGATTCGAGAGGTGGTCGGTGTACCCCCACCAGTAGGGGGAGACCGCAAGGTAGGCCAGCACCCACGAGAGCATCCACGGCAGGCAAAGCAGCAGAGTGGCCGCAAAGATCAGCCACGCTGCCGCGGCAAAGAGCTTGTCCGCTCCCCGTTTCGACAATCGCAGGCAGGCGACACCGGTGAGGCCGAGGGCGATGCAGTGGGCACCCCAGGAGAAATCCGCGAGGAAAATGAGGAGCGATTGGCTCATGGCGCCGCAGGATCCGGGGTTCGTGGGGTCAACGAACTGCCCAGCCGCCACAGGGCGAGGGCAAAAAACGCCGCCCCCGGCCAAGTCAGCAGTTGGCACCAATGGATCAGCATGCCGGCGGAACTCGCAGCGGATGTGTTCCTCAAGGTAGCTTCGTCGAAGAAAACATCCGCGTGGCGGGAGAGTTCCTCGTAGCCGAACAACGAGGCATACAATCCGGGCAGGCTGAGAAGCATCGTCCACCCAAGGCCGGCGACGGCCAGCAGCAGGTGCCGTGAGGGGGCCTTGCGATGCCACGCGACGCACCCCGCCAGACAGGCGATGGCAGCCGCGAACCATGCGATCTCGGGAATGTGCATTTTTCCCACACTTGGTGAAAATCGTGTCTCCGGCAAGCAGACTGAGCTCCATCGTGACAGCATCCGAAACATCCCTTCGCTCCGTGCGTTTCTTTCCCATGCTTCCGCGGATTCTTCTCGTCATCCTTTCCGCCACGCTGCCACTCGTCGCGCAGTTCCGGCCGGATGATCCGTACCCGCGCATCCATGACCCCTCCACGGTGGTGACGGAAAAGGGCGAGGCTTGGTGTCTTTCCACCGGCGTCGGAATCCACCTGCTGCATCGTGAAAAGGACGGCCGATGGAAGCGCGAGGCGCCGCTCTTTCGCGAGTATCCGGCATGGCACAAGACCGAGGTGCCGGAGAACAAGGGCCACCTGTGGGCGCCGGACATCATCCGCCTCAAGGACAAGTGGTTCATCTACTACTCCGTCTCCAGCTTCGGCTCGAACCACTCCGCCATCGGCTTGCTCACCGGCAAGACGCTCGACCCGAAGTCGAAGGACTACGGCTGGAAGGACGAGGGCGTGGTCATTCGCTCGCGACGGCCGGATCATTTCAATGCGATCGATCCCGCGATCATCCTCGACGATGGCAAACTGTGGATGAGCTACGGCTCATTTTGGGACGGAATCTTCCTCATCGAACTCGATCCCGGCACCGGCCTGCGGAAGAACGGCGATGCTCCGCTGAAGCTCGCGATGGCCCCCGAGATCGAGGCTCCATTCATCCACAAGCACGATGGGTGGTACTACCTCTTCGTGAATTGGGGCAAATGCTGCCGTGGCGTGGATAGCACCTATGAGATCCGGGTCGGCCGCAGCAAGAAAATCACCGGCCCTTACCTCGACAAGGACGGCACCGCCATGACGGACGGCGGCGGTTCGCCCTTTCTCGCCACGGAGGCTCGCTTCATCGGCCCCGGGCATGCATCGATCTTCCGGGAAAAGGGCAAGGAGTGGCTGGTCCACCACTACTACGACAAGGATCGTAGAGGGCGCTCCGACTTGCGCATGCTGCCGCTCAGGTGGAAGGATGGCTGGCCGGTGGTGGAGTGAGCTTCGAACGCTTCCTGCGGCACGCCGTCGCCGTCGCGGCCAACAACACCAGCAGCGACGTGGACGGCTCGGGAACGCCGGGCACTTGCGGCACCGAATCCGCATCGACCGGCTCATTGGCATCGCAAGGTAGTGGCAAGCCAAATCGCGCCGTCGAAAATCCGGGCCGCCCCGCTCAGTGGGCGTGTCCGTGTTCCGCCGCGCCGAAATTCAGCACGAACTGGAGCCACACCGAGTGCTCGTCCGCGTAGCCGCCGAGCCGGTCGTAGGTGTACTGCAGCCGGGTGTGGACGTCGGCGTTGTCCGCGAGATGAAAGGCACGGCCGAGGTTCGCGGCGGCGCGCCAGCGGCGTTCGTTGCCGGACATGCGGTTGCCGGAAGCCCATTCGACCCGGGCAGCGAGTGTCCAATCGTCGATGAACTCGATGCCGCTGGCGGCGTAGATGCCGAGTTCGTCGTAATCGCCCTTGATGCCCGCGGCATCGCGCGCCTCGACGGCGCGATAGAACGCTTCGCCACGCCACCAAACCGGGCGGCCACCGGCTTCGCATTCGCCGAAGACATCGGCACCGGCCGTCCAGGTGGTCCGGCCGAAGCCATTCTCGCCCGCGGCGAACGACAGTCCCGCTCGTTCGATCGCCGTCAGTCCCGGCTTCGTTTCCAGCCGGCCGAAGAAGAAGCCGTCGCCGAGGTAAGCTTCCTCCGCATCGTATGTGCCGCCGTTTCCAGCGAAGCCATGGCCATGATGCTCTTCCTCTTCCTCCTCCTCCTCGTGATCCTCGCCCGCGTGTTCGAGCGCTTCCAAGTACGCCTCGCGTCGTAGTTCGCGCGTTGCCCCGTGACCATGTTCGCGGGCTTGGCCGTAGCCGAAGCGCAACAGCCAGCGCTCATCGGTGCCGGGCAGCGGCCAGGAAAGCTCCGCGCCTTGCACGACCAGGCCTTCTTCCCCTAGCAGGCGGATCATCGAAATCGGCGGCTCGACGAACTGGCGGTCGTGCAAGTGCAGCGTGTTCTCGTAGCCGAAGGGCGCGAAGAATTGCCCCCCGCGGAAGACCAGGTCGCCCGGCAACTCCACCGCCGCGAACGCTTCTTCCCACTCGCTGTCCCAGCCGTCGAAGCGGTCCCAGAATACATTGTGGTTCGCATGGACCGAGACTCGTTCGCCGAGCTCCATCACGGCGCCGAGTTCGATGCCCTGAAGATTGAAGCCATCGTCAAGGGGCGCATGGGCTCCGCGCACCAATTCGAGATTCCTCTCCGAGGTCGATCCTCCAATCGCCATCGCAGCGTTCAGGTGGGGATGAAAGTGAAACCAGTCATCCGTGTCGCCTTCGAGATCGAGGTGCGGATGATGCGGGCTGCCCGGCAAGTGGGCAGGGTGGCCATGATCATCATGTCCATGACCGGAGTGCGAGTCGTCGGCGAGAAGCAGGGTGGGGCAAAGGAGGAGAGCAGCGGCGCGATTCATTTTCGCGAGAAAGGAACGACTGCATAAAAATTGCAATAATTATATTGCACTTGGTTTGCGTTTGTTGGAATCAGGGGTGTCATTTCATCATGGCCTCGTCCCCACCCTCACTCACCGGCTTCGGCGCCGAGCAGGCCGCCGCTTATGATGCTCGCTTCGCCAAGCTGGAACCCATGCGCGACGCGCTGCATTTGCTGACAGGTGGGATCCTGGCACGCCTTCCTTCGGACGCACGTCTCCTGTGCGTGGGAGCGGGAACGGGAGCCGAGCTGTTGGCATTGGCGGCCAGGTTTCCGGGTTGGCGATTCACCGCTGTCGAACCATCCGGAGCGATGCTCAATCTCTGCCGGAAGAAGGCGACCGACGCGGGAATCGCCGGGCGCTGTGAGTTTCACGAGGGCTTCCTCGAGTCCTTGCCGTTGGCGGAGCCGTATCACGCGGCAACCTCTTTCCTCGTTTCTCAATTCGTGCTTGATGTGGATCAGCGTCGCGATTTCTTCCGGCACATCGCGGAGCGCTTGCTTCCCGGTGGCTATCTCGTGAGCAGCGACCTCTCGGCGGATCTAACATCAGGGGACTATTTCCGGCTCTTTGAAGTGTGGGCCAACCTGTTCGACTTCGCTGGCTTCCAGCCCGAGCAGATCGAAAGCATCCGTCTCGCCTATGGCAAAGACGTGGCGGTGTCGGCAGCGGAGCATATCGAATCCCTGATCGCGTCGGCCGGATTCGAAACTCCCGTGGCATTTTATCAGTCGGTGCTGATTCGTGGCTGGTTTACCCGACGCTTGATGCTCGCGAGCTGAGGTTGGTGGCTGGTCCGGGAAGTTGGCGGTGAATTGCCATCGCTCAGAAAATGGCAACTGAGAATGCGTCGCAATTCTTTGATGTTGTGAGGATTGAGAATGTATCTCAAGGCATTCCTCGCTTGCACGGCGGACGAACCGGGCGTCATGTTAGGACGATCTTTTCAACCACCATTCACTACCATGAAAACGAAGACCGCCACCCGTGCCTGCCAAGCCTGTGCCTATTGGAACCCACTTGAAAGCGACGCCGGTGAGTGCCGCCGCCATGCGCCGCAGACCGTCGCCTTCGAGGTCGATGAGGAGGTGAAGTTCGAATCGATGTTTCCCGTGACGGCCGGCGACGACTGGTGCGGGGACTTTGAAAAGAAGGACTGAAGTCACGCCTGAAGCCACCACTCCAGACCGGCAAATGAAGAAATCCCGAGCTCACGAGGGCTTGGGATTTTCTTGTGTGTGGACGAACTGCGTTTTCGGAAGGCGCCGCGGCACAGCACCCCGCTAAAGCGGCTCCACGAGCCGGTAGCCGATGCCCGGTTCGTTGCGGATCAGCAGCAAGTCACCGAGCTTCTTACGCAGCAGGTTCGCATAGACTCGGAGGTAGTGCGTTTGTTCCTCCGCTTGCGGTCCCCACACGTCCCGCAAGAGCTGGCGTTGCGTGACGATCTTGCCGGGATGCCTGACCAGCGCGCGCAGGAAGGCAAACTCGGTGGGGGTGAGTTTCAGCTCTTCGCCCTTCAAGATCGCTTCGTGGCGGTCGAGTCGAACCAGCAACGGGCCGAAAACGATTTCCGGCGTGTCGTTGCCATGGCGGCGGCGCTGGATGGCGGCAAGGCGTGCGAGCAGTTCGCCGGTGGCGAAGGGCTTCGTGACGTAGTCGTCGGCACCGGCTTCGAGGGCGGCGATCTTCTCGGGCTCCTCATCCCTGACGGAAAGGATCAACACCGGCACGTCGCTCCACTCGCGCAGGCGCCTGAGGACTTCGCGACCGTCGAGTTCGGGCAGGCCCAGATCGAGCAGCACCACATCCGGCCGGAGGAGCGCGCAGGCTTGCAGGCCGAGTTGGCCGTTCTCGGCCTCGTGCACTTCGTAGCCGCGCGATTCGAGTGCCAGCCGGAGCAGGCGGCGGATCTGGACTTCGTCGTCGATGACAAGCGCGGTCACGGCAGGGCAGGGGAGGTTTCCATGGTTTCGGCGGGCAGGCGAATGGTGAACTCGGCACCACCGGCAGGATGATTGCGGGCGAGGACCTCGCCTTTCAGGGCGCGCACGAAGCCCTTCGCGATCGACAGGCCGAGGCCGGTGCCGCCGGCCGCCGCACCGGGCGAGCGGTAGAACTTCCCGAAGATCCGCCGCTCGTCGCCTGCGGCGATTCCCTTGCCGTGGTCGCGCACGACGAAGTCGATGTCCGCCGGCCGTCGCACGACGTCCAACTCGACCGGCGTTCCGGGCGGCGTGTGCACCGCGGCATTGTGGAGGATGTTCGCGAGCGCCTGCTCTAACAAGCCATGGTCGGTCTTCACCAGCGGCATGTCCTGCGGCACCCGCTGGACAAAGGAGCGGTCGCGGAAAATGTCGCCGGTGGTTTCCAGCGCGCCGGCCACGATGTCGTTGACGTCGCACCACTCCAGCCGCGGCTCGATGACCGAGGATTCCAGCCGCGTCATGTGCAGCAAGCCCTCGACGATGCGTTGGAGCCGGCGCGAGGCGGTATCGATTTCCGCCAGGTAGGGATCCTGCTCGACGAGCCCCTTCGCATCCACCGCGGCGCGGATCACCGCGATGGGCGTCTTCAGCTCGTGGGAAACGCTGTCGAACAAGGCGCGGCGCAGCTTTTCGCCCTCCTCAAGCCGCTCGGCGTGCTGCACGGCACGGATGAAGTGTTCCTTCTCCAACACCAGCGCGAGCTGCAGCGCGAACGCTTCCATCGCCTGGCGCTCGGTGAAGTTCAGCCGCTCGGCATCGCGCTTCAGGCCGATGACGCCCATGGTGGCGGTGGCGGTTTGGAGCGGAAGCCAAGTCGCGGCGGCCAAAGGAAGCGTGTCGGTGAAATGTCCCGCCGGCTGGTGGTTGGCGTATGACCAGGCGGCCACGGCAAACTCGGCGTCGTCCGGCTGGAATGCGCTCGCCGGATGGGCCTCGCGGCCGAGCGAGTGGTCGTCCATGCGGACCAGCAGCGAGACCTGCCCGTCCAAGATCGACTCGATGGTGCGCAGCGCCGCTTCCAGTCCCTTGGCCGCCTCGGGCTGCAGCGCGGCGTGCTGGGTCACCCGCAAGAGGGCATCGGTGTGGCGCTGGCGCTCGCGTTCGGCCCGCTCGCGGAGCCGCAGGCGGGTCGTCAGGTGACCCATCGCGAGCGCGATCACGAAGAACATCGCGAGCATCGCCATGTCTTCCGGCAGCTCGACGTGCAGGGTGAAGCGCGGCGGGATGAAGAGGAAGTTCCACGCCACCGCGGACACCGCCGCCATCAGCAACGTGGCGCCGCGCTCCCAGCGCAGCGAGCCGAGGACGATCGCCAGCAGGTAGATGAATGAGGGGACCGTGTAACCGGTGACCGGCATCGCCAGCAACGCCGCCAGCGTCGCCATCGCGGTGAGACCGAGCGCGCTGAAGTAATCGTTCCACCGGCCTGCGGCGGGCTGATCGGATTCGACGGCCCGCGCCGGCTTTTTGCCGGCGAAGGGACGCACCACGAACACGTCGATGTCGCCGCTGCCGGCGATCACCCGGTCAGTCAGGCTCGGCTTCCAGCGCCGCTTGGAGTCGGATTTGCCGACGACGATCTGGCTGACGTTGCGCTCGCGGGCGACTTCTAACAACGACGCGGCCACATCGTCGCCGGTGACGTGGACCACCTCGCCGCCGAGCTTTCTCACCAGGGCGAGGCCGCGTGCCAGCAGCTCTTGCTCGTCCGGCCGCAGCGGTCGCACGCCCTCGACCCACACGCCGAGCCACGGGCAGCCGACGCGTGCGGCGGCGCGGCGCGTCCAGCGGACGAGGCTTTCCGAATACGGCGTCGGTGCCACGCCGACGAGCAGCTTGGCATTGGTCTTCCATGGGCTCGTGTCGCGCCGTGCGCGCCGCAGGTCTTCCATGTCGCGGTCCACCCGCTCGGCGGTGAAGCGCAGCGCCATCTCGCGGAGCGCGGTGAGGTTGCCCTCGCGGAAAAAGTTCGCCGCCGCGGTGTCGGCACGCTCGCCCAGATAGACCTTCCCTTCCGCCAGCCGCTGGAGGAGCTTTTCCACGCTGAGATCGACGAGCTGGATCTCATGGGCACGGTCGAGGATGGAATCCGGCACCGTTTCCTGCACCGCCACGCCGGTGATCTGGCGGACGATGTCCACTTGGCTCTCGATGTGCTGGACGTTGACGGTGGTGCAGACGTCGATGCCGGCGTCGAGCAGTTCCAGCACGTCCTGGTAGCGCTTGGCGTGGCGGCTGCCCGGGGCATTCGTGTGGGCGAGTTCATCAACCAACAGGAACTCCGGCCGGCGCGCCAGCGCGGCGTCGAGGTCGAACTCTTCCAATAAATGGCCACCGTGCTCGAGCTTATTGCGCGGCAGGATTTCAAGCCCCTCCAGCAACGCCGCCGTCTCGGCGCGGCCGTGCGTTTCGACCACCCCGACCATCACGCCGATGCCCTCGTTGCGCCGCTGGCGGGCGGCCAGGAGCATCGCGTAGGTTTTGCCGACGCCCGGGCACATGCCGAGGAAGATGAACAGCCGCCCGGCACGACGCCGGCCTTCCTCGCGCAGGACTTGGGCGAGCAGCAAGTCCGGATCAGGGCGGTCTTCGGTCATGAAAACAAAGTGGTCCGCACACTCCGTGTGCGGCGGCCCGAGGCCATGGTGCGGGTGATCGGAAATCTTTCAAGCGCTTCCGGCAGACGCCTATGCCAAGGTGCCGCGCCCGCCGGTCACTTCATGGCGTCGAGCGCCACGTTGAGGCGGGTGACACTGACGCGGTCGCCGCCAATGGTGCGCGAGGGATGCGGCTCGCCGGCTTCGGCGATCAATTTCGCCAGCTTCTCGCGCTCGCTCTCGTCCATCTTCCGATCGCGCATCACGCGGTCGATCTGGTCGTTTGCCTGGGCGGGAGTGAGCCAGAAAATGCCCTGTTCGTCGGGTGCGGCGGCGGAGTCGGCGGGGTGGAAGTAACCTGGACCGGACTGATGCTCTTCGAGCAGAATCATGGCGGTCCGCTTATCGTCGGGAAGCCGCTCCCCATCGTCCCGCCATACGAACCACCACACCGCGGCAAGGCCGCCGATGAGCAGTCCGGCAAGGAAGATGAGGAGCGGGCGTTTCATCCGATGGTCGAGTTGAAGGTTGGCTTGGTACGGGTTGAAATTTCAGTCGGATTTCGCGGTCGTCGCCGAAGTCGAAGCCAGGGAGTCCAAGGCGAGGTTGAGCTTGAGGACGTTCACGCCGGTGTCGCCGAAGATGCCTAGGTCGGGCATGTCGGTATTGGCCTCGATCAGCTCGCGGACCTTTTCCACCGGCAAGTTGCGGGCCTTGGCGACGCGCGTCGTCTGGAGCTTGGCGTTTTCCGGGCTGATGTGCGGGTCGAGGCCGCTGCCGGACGCGGTCACGGCGTCGGCGGGCACGACTTGGTCGGCGGCGAGGCCGTTGGTCGTGCGATAGGCGGCGACGCGGTCCTTGATCTGGCCGGCAAGCTTCTGCGAGGTCGGCCCGAGGTTGGTGCCGCTGGAGCTGGCGGCGTCGTAGCCGTTCGCGCCAGCAGCCGACGGACGCGGGTGGAAGTACTTCTCGCCGCTGAAGTTCTGGCCGAGCAGCGCGGAGCCGATCACCTTGCCCGAGGCATCCTTGATCAGGCTGCCGTCCGCCTTGTCCTTGAAAGCGGCGCGGGAAATCCCAGTGACGATGAGCGGGTAGGCGCCGCAGGTGACGGCGGCGAGCACGACCGTGGAAACGACGGCGCCGCGGAGTTGGGAAACGAAGGAGTTCATGGATCAGACGAGGTGAAGGGTGGAGACGATGAGATCGACCGCCTTGATCCCGGCGAAGGGCAAGAGCAGGCCACCAAGGCCATAGACGAGCAGGTTGCGACGAAGAACGGCCATCGCGCCGAGCGGCTTGTAGGCCACGCCCTTCAGCGCCAGCGGGATCAGCGCGATGATGATGAGCGCGTTGAAGATCACCGCGCTGAGGATGGCGCTCTGCGGCGAGGCGAGTTTCATCACGTTGAGCGGCGCGATGGCGGGGAAGGTCACCATCAGCATCGCCGGGATAATGGCGAAGTACTTCGCGACGTCGTTGGCGATCGAGAAGGTTGTCAGGGAGCCGCGGGTCATCAGGAGCTGCTTCCCGATTTCCACGATCTCGATGAGCTTGGTCGGGTTGCTGTCGAGATCGACCATGTTGCCGGCCTCGCGAGCGGCCTGGGTGCCGGTGTTCATGGCGACGCCGACGTCGGCTTGGGCCAGCGCGGGAGCGTCATTGGTGCCGTCACCGGTCATCGCGACGAGGTGACCGGCAGCCTGTTCGGCGCGGATGCGCTTGAGTTTGTCCTCCGGCGTTGCTTGGGCCATGAAGTCGTCCACACCGGCCTCGGCGGCGATCGCGGCGGCGGTCATTGGATTGTCGCCAGTGATCATCACGGTGCGGATGCCCATCTTGCGGAGCTGGGCGAAGCGTTCCTTGATGCCGCCCTTGACCACGTCCTTGAGCTCGACGACGCCGAGCACCTTGGTTCCGTCGGCGACGACCAGCGGCGTGCGGCCGGCGCGAGCAGCGGCCTCGACCGCATTCGACACGTCTTCGGGGAAATGACCGCCCTGTACCTCGACCCAGCGTTTCACCGACTCGGCGGCGCCCTTGCGGATGCTGCGGCCATTGAGGTCCACGCCACTCATGCGGGTCTGCGCGGCGAAGGGTACGAAGTGCGCGTGCGGGTGCTGGAGATCCCGGCCGCGGATGTTGAACTTCTCCTTGGCCAGCACCACGATGCTGCGGCCTTCCGGCGTTTCGTCGGCCAGCGAGGAAAGCTGCGCGGCATCGGCCAGCTCCTGCTCGGTCACGCCCGGCGCGGGCAGGAAGGCGGAAGCCATGCGGTTGCCGATGGTGATGGTGCCGGTCTTGTCTAACAAGAGGACGTCAATGTCGCCCGCCGCCTCGACCGCGCGACCGCTGGTGGCGATCACGTTGCGGCGGATCATGCGGTCGATGCCGCTGATGCCGATGGCGCTCAACAGACCGCCGATGGTGGTCGGGATCAGGCAGACCAGCAGCGCGACCAGCACCGGGATGGTGAATTCCATGCCGGCATAAATGCCGAACGGCTTCAGCGTGATGCAGACCAGCAGGAAGATCAGCGTCATCGCCGACAGCAAAATCGTCAGCGCGATTTCGTTCGGCGTCTTCTGGCGTTTGGCACCCTCGACCATCGAGATCATGCGGTCGAGGAAGGTGTTGCCCTTCTCCGAGGTGATGCGGATCACGATGCGGTCGCTGATGACGCGGGTGCCACCGGTCACGGCGCTGCGGTCGCCGCCGCTTTCGCGGATGACGGGAGCCGACTCGCCGGTGATGGCGGCTTCATCGACGCTGGCAATGCCTTCGATCACCTCGCCGTCGGCGGGGATCACGTCCCCGGTTTCGCAGACGACCAAGTCGCCCTTTTCCAATAGCGGTGCGGCCACGGCTTCTTCCTTGCCGCTCTTGGCGAGGCGGCGGGCGATGGTGTCCTTGCGCGCCTTGCGCAAGCTGTCGGCCTGGGCCTTGCCGCGGCCCTCGGCCACGGCTTCGGCGAAGTTCGCGAACAGCACGGTGAACCACAACCAGACCGCGAGCTGGATGATGAAACCGTGATCGGCCTTCGCGGTGAAGATCGCGACGGTGGTCAGCACCGCGCCGACTTCGGTGACGAACATCACCGGGTTCTTCACCATCAGGCGCGGGTCGAGCTTCTTGAAGGACTCGCCGACGGCGGGCAGCAGGATCGCCTTGTCGAAGAGGGATTGAGCTTTGGTGGACATGATCGGGAAACGAGTCGTGTTAGAAAAGTTGGCCGCCGTGCATCAGGAAGTGCTCGACGATCGGACCGAGCGCGAGGGCGGGCAGGAAGTTCAGCGCACCGATGAGCACCACGGTGCCGATGAGCAGTGCGGTGAAGGTGCCACCGGAGACCGGGAAGGTGCCGGGGCTGGGCGGGGAGAACTTCTTCTTCGCCAGCGACCCGGCCAAGGCGAGGATCGGCACGATCATCAGGAAGCGGCCGATCAGCATGGCGAGGCCGAGGGTGACGTTGTAGTGCGGGTCGCCATTGGCGGGCGTCGCGGTCAGCCCTCCGAAGGCGCTGCCGTTGTTGCCGGTGGCGGAACTGTAGGCGTATAGGATTTCGCTGAAGCCGTGTGGACCGGCGTTGTTCAAGCCCGCGAGACCCCATTGGGAAACCGCGGCCCAGGCGGTGAAGCCGAGGATCGACATGGTCAGCACCAGCAGCGCGAGCATCGACATCTTCACTTCGAAGGCGTTGATCTTCTTGCCGAGGTATTCCGGCGTGCGGCCGACCATCAGGCCGGCGATGAACACGGCGAGCACCACGAACACGAGCATGCCGTAGAGGCCCGCGCCGACGCCGCCGATGACGACCTCGCCGAGCTCCATCATGAACAGCGGTACCAGGCCGCCGATCGCGGTGAAGGAGTCGTGCATCGAGTTCACCGCGCCGCAGGAGGCGGAGGTGGTGATGGTGGCGAAGAGCGAGGAGTTGAAGATGCCGAAGCGCACTTCCTTGCCCTCGAAGTTGCCGTCCGCGGCGGCGACGCCGAGTGCTTGATGGATCGGGTTGCCCGCGGCCTCCGCCCACCAGCAGGTCAGCGTGCCGGCAACGAAGAGGATCATCATGGCAGCCCATACCGACCAGCCATGGGCCTGGTTGCCGGTGGACTTGCCGAGATACCAAGTCAAGCCGCTGCCGATCGCGAAGATCGAGAGCATCTGGATGAAGTTCGAAAGCGGGGTCGGGTTCTCGAAGGGATGGGAGGCGTTGCTGTTGGCGTAGCCGCCGCCGTTGGTGCCGAGCATCTTGATCGCGACCTGCGAGGCCATCGGGCCTTGGGCGATCGTCTGCGTGTCCACCGTGGTCGATCCGGTCACCGTTTCACCGGCGTCGGTCGTCGTCTCGATCTGCACGGTCTGCGGCTCGACCACCAGCGCGGTGTCGTAGCCCTTGAAGTTCTGGATCATGCCTTGCGACACGAGGAAGACCGCGAAGGCGACGCAGACTGGCAGCAGCAGGTAGTACGTGCAGCGCACGAGATCGACCCAGAAGTTTCCCAGCGCGGTGGTGGTGTGGCGGGCGATCCCGCGGACCAGCGCCGCGGCGATGCCGATGCCGGTTGCGGCCGACACGAAGTTGTGGAAGGTCAGGCCGACCATCTGTGACAGGTAGGACATGGTCGCTTCGCCGCCGTAGCTTTGCCAGTTGGTGTTGGTCGTGAAGCTGACCGCGGTGTTGAAAGCGAGCGCCGGGGGAAGCGCGGACAGGCCCTGTGGATTCAGCGGTAGCAGATGTTGCAACCGCAGCACCGCGTAGGTGAACACGAGCCCCACCAGACTGAAGATCAGCATGGCGAGCGTGTAGCCTTTCCAGTCCTGCTCCTCGCCGGGCTTCACGCCCATCAAACGGTAAGTGAGCTTTTCCACCGGCCGCAGCACCGGGTCGAGCCAAGTCCGGCCGTTCGGGTCGAGCACTTGGGTCAGGTACCTTCCCATCGGCTTGGTGATGGCGGCGAGGATGCCCAGGAACAGGGCAAGTTGAAGCCAGTCGTTGGCGTGCATGTCGGAGTCGGGGTGTTAGAATTTCTCCGGCCGGATCATGGCCGTGAACAGGTAGGCGAGGAGGCCAAGGGCAATGAGCCCGACGAGGATCGTTTCCATGGGATCAGAGGCGTTCGCAGAAGTTCGCGTAGAGGAAGGCGAGGACGAAGAAGCCCCCGGTAATGCCCAGCAGAATGGCGTCGTTCATACGAAGCCATGGTCCCACGGTTGCCGAATCCGGGGAGTCAAAGTCCCGGCGGGAGCCGTCAAGAAAGTGTCAATGCCGCGACGACCTTCGACCCGCCGGCACCGCGCCGGCCTGCCGCTCAGTGGTTTGCCTGGTCTCGCCGGCGCTCGACGGCCGAGCGCTTCTGCAGGTCATACGGCGTGCCGCAGTACATGCAACGGAAGCGGTTGAGGAAAAGGATGCCGAGCACGGCGGTGGTGCCGTGGTTGAAGGGCCGCAGGCGAAACGCCTTGGCGTGCTTCGCGGCGCCGCTGTCGAGCAGCGGAGAGCCCTTGCACAGCGGGCAGCGGGCGGAGCGACGGCGCAGGAAGGAGATCAACCAGGTCACCGCCAGGGCGATGGCCGACGCGACCAACGGTTTCACCATCGTCATCGGCGTCGGGTGGAGAAGGAGGATTACCACGCAGGTGATGAAGGCGATGCCGCATAGGTAGTGCACCAGCGTGAAGAAGATCGCACGATTGAACGGCCGCTTGTCGTGAATCGAGCGGGCGCGGGAGACAGGATCGGCGACGGGGCGGCTGGACATGCAAGGGGCGGGGCGCGGCAAACAGACCGGACGGGAAAGGCGTCGGCAAGCCGGGAGGGAGCACATGCGATGCCCTCCTGCCGGATTTCCGGTGTCAGCGGAAAAGAATCGGGATCAGCAGGATGGCGAGGATGTTCACCACCTTGATCATCGGATTCACGGCCGGCCCGGCAGTGTCCTTGTAGGGATCGCCCACGGTGTCACCGGTCACGCTGGCGGCATGGGCGGGCGAGCCCTTGCCACCGTGGTTGCCGTCTTCGACGAACTTCTTGGCATTGTCCCACGCCCCGCCAGCGGAAGTCATGGCGATGCCAATGAACAAGCCGGTGACAATGGTGCCCACCAGGACGCCGCCGAGGTAGTATGGCCCGTCGTCCGGGATGATGGCGACGCCCACCACGAAGATGAGCGGCAGCAGTGCGGGCAGGATCATCTGGCGCAGCGCGGCCTTGGTCACGATGTCCACGCACTGCCGGTAGTCGGGGGTGTCCTTGCCGGTCAGGATGCCCGGGAAGGCCGCGATCTGCCGGCGGACTTCCCGCACCACGGCGCCGGCGGCATTCCCCACCGCGTCCATGGCGTAGGCGGTGAAGGAAAACGGCAGCAGCCCGCCGATGAAAAGGCCGATCATCACCCGCGGGTCCATCAGGTCGAACACAAAGTCCGTGTGGAGATGGGCCTTCAGCTCCTCGACGTAGGAGCCGAAGAGCACCATGGCGGCGAGACCCGCGGAAGCGATGGCGTAGCCCTTGGTGACGGCCTTCATCGTGTTGCCCACGGCGTCGAGCTCGTCGGTGATCTTGCGGACGGACGGGTCGAGGCCGCTCATCACGGCGATGCCGCCGGCATTGTCGGTGATCGGGCCGAAGGCATCGAGCGAGATGATGATGCCGGACAGGCTGAGCATGCTGACCACGGCGATGGCGATGCCGTAGAGGCCGGCCTGCGAGTGGCACAGCCAGATCGAGGCGGCGATGCACAGCACGGGCGGCAAGGTGGCATGGTGGCCGGTGCTGATGCCGGCGATGATGTTCGTCGCGTGGCCGGTATTGCAGGCTTCGGCGATTCGCCGCACCGGCCGGTGGGCGGTGGACGTGAAGTAATTCGTGATGATCACCGCCGCGAAGGTCATGGCGATGCCGACCAGCACACAGGCGAAGAGTGCGGGAGCCTCGACCGGCTTGCCGGAGAATTCGACCGCCTGCGGGAACATGGATTCCGTGACCGGCTTCAACAGCGCCCCGGAAACGATGCCGCTGATGGCCACGCCGCCCACCAACGCGCGGGTGGGGGAGAGGCGGACAATGTTGACGAAGCCGATCCCGAGCAGCGCGCCGATGATCGATACGCCGCAAATGACGAAAGGAAAAACCAGCGCGACGTGCTGAGTCGATTCGGAGGCAGTGAGGAAAGCGACGAGCACCGCGCCGATCAGGCTCACGGCATAAGTTTCGAAAACGTCCGCGGCCATGCCCGCGCAATCGCCGACATTGTCACCCACGTTATCGGCGATGGTGGCGGGGTTGCGCGGGTCGTCTTCCTGGAGGTTCTGTTCGATCTTGCCGACAAGGTCCGCTCCGACGTCGGCAGCCTTCGTGTAGATCCCTCCGCCGAGCCGGGCAAACACGCTGATGAGCGAACTGCCGAGGGCGAGGCCGACCAGCGAGTTGATGGCGATCCGGTTCTCCCCGGTGAATTCGAGCACCACACGATAGAAGAGGCCCACCGAGAGCAGCCCGAGCGCGACCACCAGGAGGCCGGTGACCGCGCCGCCGTTGAAGGCGATGCGCAAGGCAGCGTGCTTGCTTTCCGACGCGGCCTGGGCGGTACGGACATTGGCGCGGACGGCGATCATCATGCCGATGTAGCCGGCGGCCAGCGAACATACCGCGCCGAGCAAGAAGCCAAGGGCGGTGATCCAATCCCGGAGGTAGCCGATGGCGAAGAAGAGAATCGCGGCGATCACCGAGATGGTGACGACCTGACGACGGAGATAGGCCTTGGCTCCAGCCTGTATCGCGCCGGCGATCTCGGCCATGCGGTCGTTTCCCTCAGAGCAGGAGTTGACCATCCGGATCAGGTAAATCGCGCCCGCCAGTCCGACGGCACCGAGGGTGAGGGAGGAGGCAATGCCGTAGTCGGTTAGAAAACGCTGCATCGGGGAAACGTCGGGGTATGGGTTCGTGTCGCAACTTGGAGTATCCGTTCTAACTGACAAGCTTGAAACGGTTCGAATGTCCGCGGGCGCGGAATTTCTTGCGCTCAAATGCGTTTCGCCCGGGCACATGTACGACAGGCCTACCAAGGCATTGGCAGGCCTTCGGGGGGCGTCGAGGGACCGACTTCCCGCTTTCCGCGAGTCTCAGGCTCCCGGCGGTTTCCAATCGGGATACTTTTTCAAGCGCTCGTCGCGGTAGATGGCCGCGTCGCCGGTTTTGCCGCTCTTCTTGAGCGCCTCTTCCAGCTTCCAGAGCACCTCGGGCTTGAACACGCGATCATCGTCGCTGAGGAACTGGACCACCGCGACATACTCGTTTGCCGCCTCGATGGGGTTGTTCCGCTTCATGTAAATGTCGCCCTTGATCGTGCGGATCCCCGCATTGACGCGGCCCTGCGGATGCAGGAGCTGGCACTCCTCGACGACCTGGAAGGCCTCGTCGAGGCGACCGAGCTCGACCAAGGCCTTGGCCTTGTCGAGCAGGCCGTCGGCTTTCCAAGCGCTGTTGTCCTCCACGTCCAGGGCATTGTTGATGGCGGGCAGCGCGGCCTCCGCCTTGCCGGCGGCGAGCAGCGACTTGCCGAAATTCCGCCACGTTTGCGTCGGCGTGGTGCGCGGGTCCTCCTCGTCCGCCACCAGGTCGTAAAAGCGGGCGGCCTGGTCGAAGCGGTTCGAACTGAAGGCCTGCATGGCCGCCCATGAGATCAATTGGTCGGGCAGGGACACGACGTTGCTTTCCTCGATGGCGCGATCGACCTCGGCGCAAACGGCCTCGGGGTTCTGGAGCGCCCAATGGGCCAGCGCGAGCAGGGTCCCGGCATTCTTGCCATAGGTCTTGGCTTCCAGTTTGCGCGCCGCCTCGGCATGGGAGACGGCCTCCTTCACCTTGTCGGTTTTGACGAGACCCCAGGCGAGCCAGTAGTTGGCCTTGGCCTTGCGGGCGTCGGCGGCCTTCGGAAACGCTTCCAGGAAAGCGCGGTAGCGGGCGATCATGTCGTCCAGCTTGCCCTCTTGCTTGCAGATGTCCGCGGACTCGAGGAAGGCGAGCATGCGGTGCTCGTCCTCCGCTCCTTGGCCGCGCAGTTTGTCGTAATCCGCCAGCGCCTTGGCGGGTTCGCCGGAGTCGCGATAGGCACCAGCCCGCAGCAACAGCGCGGAACCAGCGCGCTTGTCATCCGGGAACGAAGTGAGGAAGTCACTGAGCGTGCGAATGGCTCCCTGCGGGTCTTCCGACAGGAGTTGGCAGCGGGCCCGGTTGTAGAGATAGCCTTTGCGATTCTCCTTGGACAGCAGGGAACCGTCGATCTCGTTGTAAACTTTGGCGGCGTCGGCCGGTTTCTTGTCGCTCAGGAGGGTTTCGGCCTTCATGAGCAGGGCGGAGTGGATCTTCGGGTCGCGCGGCCGGTTCTTCTGGTAGAGTTGCAAGAAGGCATCCACTTGCTCCGGCACGTGGCGGCCTTCGATCCGGAAGAAGCACAGCAGCCGCAGGTAGTTGGCTTCGAAGGCGAAGCTGTTGTTCGGCAGCATCATCTTCTCGACCTCGCGGAACAGCTCGAGTGCCTCGACGTTTTTCTCCAGCTCCATGTAGGAGCGGCCGGCCAGCATCAGGCGCAGCGCTTCCTGCTCGCCCTCGGCCTTTTCCTCGCTCTGGCGAAAGACTTGGATCACGTCCGCATATTGCTTGCGGTCGAAGCGCGCCTTCATCAGCGCGATCTGGGCGTCCGGGCGGTACTTCTCCAGGCCGGGGCTATCCAGCGCCAGCCGCAGGTACTTGTCGGAAAGCTCGGCGTTGCCCTGCTTGGCGGCGATCGCTCCGGCCTCGATGGCGGCCGGGCCACGCAGTTCGGGCGCGCTGCGCGACATCACCACCTTGTCGAGCAGCGGCAATGCCTCATCGAGCTTCTCGGCGCGCGACAACAGGCGGCCGAGGTAAAGCTGGCTCTTCTCCAGGAAAATGTTCGGCTTGCCCGGGTCATCGATGACCTTGCGGTAGTAGTCCATGGCCTCGCGGGTGCGGCCGTGGAGCTCGTAGGAGAAGCCGGCGTGAAAGAGCGCGCGCTGGCGATCCGCCGGGGCCTGTGCGGCCGCGGCCATCCGCTCGAACAGCGGGGCGGCCAGCGCATACTGCCGGTTGTTGAAATGGTCCACCGCCAGCATGAAGGCGGCGGCCGAGGCATATTTGCCTTTGGGATGGTTGCGCAGCAGGTTGTTGTAACAGCGCTTCGCGTCTTCGATCCGGCCGCTCTTGTAGTAGCTTTCCCCGAGATACCACTGCGCGGCCTCGGCGTTCGGGTGATTGGGGAATTGGTTGAGGTAGCGCGACAGCACATCGACCGCACGCTCGAAACCGGTGATCCGCTGGTCGAGATCGGTGGCGCGTTTGGCCGCCTCGTAGAGGTTCCGTCCGTGTTGATAAAAGTCCTCGCCGGGATCGGCGCGCAGCGAGGGATCGACTGGCTCGGCGCGCGGTGGCTGCGGAGGCTCCTGGGCTAGCACGGTGCCTGCCGCGATCAGGCAGAGGACGGTTCGGATGGTCACCACGGCGCGAAGCATCGCGTCGTTTACGTCCTTTGCCAAGGCGGGGTTTTCATCCCGGATCCGCCTCCGGTCTTAATTTTCGGACTTCCGCTGGGTGGCGAAGGAAATGTTCCAGATGCCCGCCTTCTGGCAGGTGTCGATCACCTCGACGATGGTCTGGTACTCGCACTTGGCATCGCCGCGCAGCCGGATCGGCTGGTTCTTGTGGAGCGCGGCGATGGCGGAAAGTTTCTCCTTCAACTGCGCCTGCGTCATCGATTGGCCTTCCACGACCACTTCGCCGGTGGCGCGGACATTGACGATGATCTCGCCGAGTGCCCGCTTCGGGTCCGCGCCTTCCTGGGCGCTGGGGACCGAGACCTTCATGTCCAGCTCCGAGCGCTGGAACTCAAAGCTCACCAGGAAGAAAATCAGCAACTGGAAGACGACGTCCAGCATCGGCGCGAGCTGCAGCTCCGCCGGGGCCATCTTGTGGTTGCGAAATTTCATCGGGGCGCGGATTCAGATGCCGTGGAGGTCCGGGCGGTCGTCGTGGAGCGGCGACGGCGTCGGCATCGCGAAGTCCTCGCGCGAGATCCGGCGGGCCGGGGTGCCAGAGGCCGGCGGTGCGTTGTGCCGGTCCACTTGGGCCCGCAGGATGGCCATCAAGTGCGTGGCGGCGCCTTCGAGATCGGAAATCAGCTTCTGCACCTTGCCGCGGAAAAAGGCGTAGAAGATCAGCGCCGGCAGGGCGATGCCCAAGCCCGCCGCGGTGGCGATCAGCGCCTCCGAGACGCCGCCGGCGAATTCCATCTGCCGCACCCCCTGGAAGCCACCGCCGGAGACCTGGAAGAACGACTTGATCATCCCGATGACCGTGCCGAGCAGCCCGACCATCGGCGCGATCGCCCCGATGTCGGCGAGATATGACACCCGGGTGGTGAGCAGGCTGGCCTGCCGCGAGCCTTCGGCCTCCGCAACGTCGCGGACCTCGGCAAAGGTCGCGCCGCTGTTCCGTGTCATGAATTCCAGCGCCCGCTCGGTGATCTGGGAAATGCACTCGTTGCGGCGCTTGCAGTAGCTAATCAGGCCGAGGAAATCGTTGCGGCGGATCAAGGCCTCCGCCTGGTTCATGAAGCGGTCGCTGACCACCGCGTTGCGCCGCAGGATCATCATGTAGAGCAGGATCAACACCACCGTCAGCACCGACAGCACGGCCAGCGCGGGCATCATCACGCCGCCCGCCTTGAAGACCTCCACGAAGTCCAATTCCTGCTGCGGCGGCGTGACGGGCGCTTCTTGCGACCACGCCGGCATGCCGGCCATGGCGAACAGGATCGCCCCGAGAATCTTCGTGTGCCGGATCATGAAAGTTCGCGGAGCTTAACGGCAGGCCCCCGGGACGCAAGCACGGCGGGCCGGAGTTAGCGGCCTGCCCGTCGTGGCCCCGCCGCCCTCCGTAAAGCCACGCAAGGAGGAAGGGCGAAGCGAGGGTTGGGGTTGCGGAATTCGCGGTAGGATGTCCATTTCGGGGCGTGGCCGCCGTGGGATTGAAGGAAAAGCTCCGGGAAGTTCCCCATCAGCCCGGCGTGTACCTGATGAAGGACCGCCTCGGCTCGATCATCTACGTCGGCAAGGCGCGCGATCTACGCAAGCGGATGTCCTCGTATTTCCTCGCATCCCGGAAAACCCGCGCCGACCTGAAAACCCGCGCGCTGATCGACACGATCGCCGATTTCGAGTTCCACACCGTCCGCAACGAGGCCGAGTCGCTGCTGCTGGAAGGCAAGCTGATCAAGGACTACCGCCCGCGCTACAACGTCGCCTTCCGCGACGACAAACGATTCTTGCTGGTGAAGCTCCAGCCGTCCGAGCCGTGGCCGCGCTTCGTGCTGACCCGCATGAAAAAGGACGATGGGGCGCGCTACTTCGGCCCCTTCGCCCACTCCGGGGCCCTGCGCGCGACGATTTCCTGGCTCAACCGCAAGTTCGGCCTGCGCGCCTGCCGTCCCCTCAAGCCCGGCGAGAACGACTACAAGCACTGCAACGCGGACATCATCCGCAACTGCTCCGCGCCCTGCATCCTGCGGATCACCCGCGATGCCTACTTGGCCCGGATCGACGAGGCCTGTCAGGTGCTCGAGGGCCGGGGTCGCCGTGAAATCTTCTCCGATCTTGAGGCCGACATGGCGAAGGCCGCCGAGCGGCTCGATTTCGAAAAGGCCGCGCTGCTCCGCGACGTGCTCGACAATCTCAAGAAGACCCTCGCTCCGACCCGCCAGTTCACCCGCGGCCGCGGCGTGCCGACGACCGTGAAGCCGACCGAGGATCTCTCCGATCTCGGCGAGGCGCTCGGCCTGCCCGGTCCGCCTCGGGTCATGGAGTGCTTCGACATTTCCAACGTCTCGTCGAACCACATCGTCGCCTCGATGGTCCGCTTCACCGACGGCAAGCCGGACAACCAGAACTACCGCCGCTACCGGATCCGCACGGTGGAGGGCCAGGACGACTTCGCCTCGATGGCCGAGGTGATCCGCCGCCGCTACTCGCGCATCCTCGGCGAAAACTTTTCCGCGAATCCCGACCTCGCCGAATCGCAGGAGGATCCCGTGGAAATCCAGCGCCGCCTCGCCAAGGAAGGCCGCGCCAAGATCGTCCTGCCCGATCTGGTCATCGTGGACGGCGGCAAGGGCCAGCTTTCTTCCGCCACGCGGGAGCTCCAACAGCTCGGCCTGCACGACCTGCCCATCATCGGCCTCGCCAAGCAGCGCGAGGAAGTCTTCTTTCCCGGTCA
>CBKZPU010000070.1:0-24565 GCA_966696705.1 uncultured Verrucomicrobiaceae bacterium
CCCTGATGCCTTGAGCCCTCATGAAAACCCTCCTGCCACTCCTCGCCGCAGGCTTTCTCTCCACCGCTGCTGCCGGGCCCCCGCCGTTCACTGTCGGGGAAATCCGCCTGCGCACCTTGAACGGCGGGCATGAGGTGGAACTGCGCTATCGCCTCAAAGGCGGACGGATGCGCATCGACCGCCCCGGCGAAAGCGTCCCTGCACCGACCTTCAACCTGCTGGATCTCTGCAACAACACGCTGCGGATCATCCACCCGCGAAACGGAACATGGCAGGAAGTCCCTGCCGATACTCCCGCCCCAAGCGATCCGGCCCCTCCCATGCCACCTCCGGACCTCGGGCCGCGGCATGCACCGGACATCCGCCCTCCCGGCGTGCCGACGACAATTCCCCGGGTTCCCGCCGTGCCTGGCGTGGCATCGGGCATCGGACCTGACTTTCCGCCGATTCCGATGCTCGGCAGCATGCCCGTCACGCCGCTTGAACTGGTCGATACCGGCGAGGCCCGGGAGATCCACGGCTACACCTGCACCCGCCACACTGTCGTCATTCCCCGCGAGGGCGATCTGACCCTGTGGCTCACCGGCCCGGGCTCGCTGCCCCGCTTTCACCTGCTCATTGACGACATGCCGCGGCAGCCCTCGTGGGAGCTGCGCGTGGCCTCATTGCTACGGGACAAGGACCGCTTCCCGCTGCTCGCGGAGCTTCACGAGGACGGCCAATTGCTGGTGCGTTGGGAGGTCAGCTCGATTCGTCATGGCCCGGTGGCCGATGACTCGCTCTTCGAGGTGCCGGTTTCCTACCACCGGCTGGAGGCACCTTCTCCGCCGCCATTTGACCGCGTCAAGTAGCGGGCGTAGTGATGGTTAGTTCCATTGCGTCCGGGCATTGTTGCACGGTTTCGCGCAGCACTGGCTGGCCGCCGGAAAATCCAATCCGCCGGCATGCCGCCAAAAGCATCCGGCCCCACGGAAAGCGAGGGTTCAGTCATGCTATCGAAGAAACTGAAGGACTTCCTCGATGCGAGGAACGTCAAATACGTCACCATCACCCACTCGCAGGCCTTCACGGCCGCCGAGATCGCCCAGAGCGCCCATATCCCGGGCGGGATCCTGGCGAAAACCGTGATGGTCATCATCGACGGGGCCTTGGCCATGGCCGTGCTACCGTCGAACCGCCGGTTACGGCTTGAAGATCTGCGCGATCTGGCCGCCACCGACGACGTGAAGTTGGCGCACGAATACGACTTCAAGCGCCGCTTCCCCGACTGCGAGCCCGGAGCGATGCCGCCCTTTGGCAATCTCTACGACATGTCCACCTACGTCTCCCCGGACTTGGCGGCGGAAGGAGAGATCGTCTTCAACGCCGGCTCGCACACGGAGCTGATCAAGATGTCGTGGCACGACTACGAACGGCTGGTGAAGCCGCGCGTGGCGAGGTTCACGGCCTGAGTCCACGGAAAAAGGAAAGCCGTCGCAGGAACGCGGCGGCTTTTCCGTGCTTGTTTGCTGATCGCGAGTAGCTTGCCCCATGAGTCGCTGGCCATGCTTGGCGATCGTGGGGATGATGATTTGCCCGGCGGTGCCGGCTTGGGGAGGTACGGCCGGGTTGATCGAAATCGAGGGGGCCATCGGACCCGCCACGGCCGAGTATGTGGCGCGGGCCGTGACCGAGGCGGACCGGCGTGGCGACGAGTGCCTGATTGTCCGGCTCGATACGCCGGGCGGCTTGCTAGATTCGACCAAGGAGATCGTGCAGACCTTTTACGCCTCGGAGCGGCCGGTCGTGGTGTTTGTGGGACCGGCGGGCGCGACGGCCACCAGCGCGGGCTGCTTCATCACGCTGGCGGCGGACGTGGCGGCGATGGCACCGGGCACCAGCATCGGCGCGGCGCATCCCGTCTCGCTCGGTGGCGGAGGAGAAAAACCGGACGACACGATGAAGACCAAGGTCGAGAACTACGCCGCGAGCTACATCGAGGCGATCGCCCAGAAGCGCCAGCGCAACGTCGAATGGGCCGGCGAGGCGGTACGCAACAGCGCCAGCATCACCGCGGAGAAGGCGCTCGAACTGAAGGTGATCGATCTCATGGCGGACGACTTGCCCGGCCTGTTGCGGCAGCTCGACGGGCGGGAAATCCGTGGCCATCCGCTGGCGACCGCCGCCGCGGATCTCTCGGCGATCCCGATGAACTCCCGCGAGCGGGTCTTCCAAGCGATCTGGCGGCCGGAAGTGATGTTCATCCTGATGCTCACCGCGATCTACGGGATCATTGGCGAACTCAGCAACCCGGGCGCCATCTTTCCCGGCGTGGTCGGCGTGGTTGCATTCATCCTGGCGCTCTACATGGCCGCGGTGCTGCCGATCAATGTCGCGGGCCTCGTCTTGATCGTGCTCGCGCTCGGGCTGTTCGTGGCGGATGTCTTCGCTCCGACGCACGGCGTGCTCTCGGTCGGCGGCATCCTCGCCTTCCTGCTCGGTGGCTTCATGCTCTTCGACCAGGCGGAAAGCGGCCTGCGATTGTCATGGACGATCTTGCTGCCCTCGGCGCTGGGCACGGCGGCGTTCTTCGCCTTCGTCGTCGGCGCGGGCTTGAAGGCGCAGTTCCTGCCGGTGCGGGCAGGTGCCCAGACGATGCTCGGGCAGACCGCCGCCGCGTTGACGCGGGTCGATGCCTCGGGCGGCGTGGTTTTCGTGGAAGGCGAGTACTGGCAAGCGACCAGTGACTCGCCGGTAGAAGCCGGTGGCGTGGTGGAGATCACCGGTCGCGACGGCCTGAACCTGCAGGTGAAACCCCAACTCCGGGAGGCATGACATGAACCCCCTTGAATACCTCATTTCGAGCGTCGCGTGGCTGATGCCATTCCTGCTGCTCGCGTTCCTCGTGGTGCCCGCCGCCGTGCGCATCCTGCGCGAGTACGAGCGCGGCGTGATCTTCCGCCTCGGCAAATTGCTCAGTGCGAAAGGTCCCGGCCTGATCCTGCTGATCCCCTTCGTGGACCGGATGGTGAAGATGGATTTGCGCATCGTGACGATCGATGTGCCCGACCAGGAAGTCATGACGCGCGACAATGTGCCGGTCACCGTCACCGCGGTTGTTTATTTCCGTGTCGTCGATCCGGAGGCCGCGGTCGTGAAAGTGGAGAACTTCCTCAAGGCGACCTCGCTGATCGCGCAGACCACCCTGCGCAGCGTGCTTGGCCAAGAGGAACTCGATGAGCTCCTGGCGAACCGCGAGAAGATCAACACCGAGCTCCAAGCCATCATCGACCGTCAAACCGGCCCGTGGGGCGTGAAAGTCACCGCCGTGGAGGTAAAGGACGTGGTGCTGCCCGATGGCATGAAGCGCGCGATGGCCAAGCAGGCGGAAAGCGAACGCGAGCGGCGCGCCAAGATCATCAACTCGGAAGGCGAATTCCAAGCCGCCGAGAAGCTGGCGCAGGCCGCGGCGATCATCGCCTCCCAGCCGATCGCGCTCCAACTGCGCTTCCTGCAAACGATGCGGGAAATCTCCAGCGAGCACAACACGACGACCTTCCTGCCGGTGCCGCTGGACCTCTTCACGCCGTTTCGAAAGCGGGAGGAGTAAGGAATCTCGCGGGGCTTCCTCGTTTTGGAGCGCCGCAGGCGGTAGGGTCGGACGCCCTCGGCCGACCGCGCCTGTCCTCCGTAGCTTCAGCGAAGGGGGAGGCGGATCGTCCCTACCTGCGCGGCTGGACCGGATCACCAAGCGCGAACTTTACGCGAAATTCGGGGTGAAAGAGCTGTGGTTGATCGACCCGGAGAGCGACCTGATCGAGCGGTATCTGCTTCAAGAGGATCCGAGCCAGCCGGAGGGCATTTACCGCTTGGGCGAGCATGAATCCCTTATCCCGGCATGCCTGCCGGAGCTGACCTTGCGGCTGGATTCCTTCTTGGGCGAATCCAAGTAGCCCGGTTCACCGCGCCGCCCGCACGTCCTGGATGATGATCTGCAAGGTCGTCCGGCCGCGGAAGCAGTTGCGGTCGATCGTGAAGGCGATGTCCCACGGCGGGTCGGGCAGTGCGACTTCGCCGCCGCCGAAGAAAACCGCATCCTGCTCGTGGTAGCCTTGGCGGAGGTTCAAGCGCAGGTGCTGGTTTTTCATGTGCACCGGCGGGCGGCTGAGGTGGACGCCGCGGGCCATGAAGATCGGCTGCGGGTTGCCATTGCCGAAGGGTTGGAGCAGCTCGTAGTCGGCGAGGAACTCGAGCGAGAGCTGGTCGAAGGTGATCTCCGCATCGACGCAAAGCTTCGGCTGGCGTTGTTCCGGCGCGGTGTTCTTCAGCACGAAATCAGCGAAGTCCGACCGGAAGGCATCCATCCGGTCCTCGGCGATGGAAAGCCCGGCCGCCATGTCGTGCCCGCCGCCGGCGAGCAGGTGGCCGCGGCAGGCATTGATCGCCTGGACCAGCGAGACGCCCTCGATGCTGCGCCCGCTGCCTTTGCCGACGCCTTCCGCATCGATGGCCACCACGAAGGTGGGCTTGTGAAATTGCCGCATCAACCGCGACGCGACGATGCCCACGACCCCCGGGTGCCAGCTCCGTGAACCCAGCACGATGACCGGATCGCGCACCGGATCGAAGGTCGCCATCAGCATCTCCATCGCCTCGCGGCGGATCTGGTTTTCGTGGGTCTGGCGGCGCTTGTTGTAGTCGTCGAGCTTCTCGGCGAGCGCCCGGGCCAGCCGCTTGCAGTCGGTCAAGAGGGTGGCCAGCGCATCCTCCGGCACGTCCATGCGGCCGGCGGCGTTGAGGCGCGGACCGATGCGGAAGCCGACATCCATCGAGGTCGCCTTGCCGTTCATGCCGGAGACCTCTTGGAGCGCCTGCAAGCCGGGATTGAGGGTTAGCGGCAGCCGCTTCAGCCCGTGGCGGACCAGCAGGCGGTTTTCCCCGATCATCGGCACGATGTCGGCAATGGTCGCAACCGCCACCAGCTCAAGTAGCTCCTTCAGGTCGAAATTCGGCACCGGCCGCTCCTTGATCATCGCATGGGCCAGCTTGAAACACACGCCGGCGGCGCAGAGGTAGGTCGGGCCACTGCCGCACTTCGGGTTCACCAGCGCCACCACGTCCGGCCGGCCGCGCGGGCTCGGCTCGTGGTGATCGACCACGATCACATCGACCCCGTCAGAGCGAAGGGCGGCGATTTCATCGAGCGAAACGGTGCCGCAATCCACGGCGATCAGCAGATCCGGCTTCGGTCCCTCGACCATGCAGCGGGCCAGCGCGGCGCAGCTCAAGCCGTAGCCCTCGCTGCTGCGGCGGGGAATGAAATGCCGTGGCTCCAGCCCGTAGGCGTGCAACAGCCGGCGCATCACCGCGATCGAAGTGACGCCGTCCACATCGTAATCCCCGTAAATGCAGACCTTTTCCCCGCGATCAACGGCGCGCAGGATGCGTTCGACCGCCGGTCGCATCTCGGTGACCTCGAAGGGGTCGGCAAGATCGCGCAGTTTCGGGCGCAAGAAGCTTTCGAGATCGTCACCGGCGGGGAGACCCCGCTGGCGGATCAGATGCTCCAGAATGGCCGGAAAGGCGTGGCCCCGACCGTTTCCATTGGCATGGAAAGGGTCGCCGCGGAGAATCCAATCGGCGGGAGGAGCGCGCATTCGGGTTGCGGACCTTAGTCAGCGACCGGCGTGCCACTCAAGCCCGCATGTCCGTCAGCCGGTGAGGCGGTTTGGCATCGACCCGTCTCCGTGCTCTTCGCAACCTCCCGCCATGGGCGAGGCGAAACGGAAAAAGCAGCGCGATTGTCCCGCCAAGGGCGGTGTCATCACACCGGAGGATTGTGGTCGCGGTCGGAATAGCAGCATCGCCTGCCCGGTCACCTGCCCGCACAATCCCTTCGCTGCCGCCAACCACCAAGAGCACTTCGAGGCGCTTGAAAGCAAGGTTCTCGGTCTCCTCGGCCGAATGCTGATCGCCGAGCTCACGCCATCGCAGGTCCGCGAAATGGCCGACGCGATGAACCGGGACGACGACTTCACCACCCAGGCTCTCCTGAGCTGGCACCTGATCGGCGAAGGACGGCTGGCGAAGTGGCAGGCGGACGGTTTCGCCCGGGATTGGAAAAACGACGAAGCCGTGATGCTACGTTACTTTACGAGTCTGCGGCCTGTCCTGCTCGAATTCCGCGAAGTGGTCGACGAGCTAACCTGCACCGCTGTCAATCTGTTGCATCCCGATTTGACGGCCTTTCCAGTGATCGACCCCGGTGCCGCCAGCCGTGTCGGTCGCTACGAAGTCTTGCTCGGCTGGCTCTACGAGGTGCCCACCGGCCAACGGCTGGGCGGCGGAGTAGTGACGATGCCCTCGACCGGCGTGCAAGACCCAGCCGATGCGTTCGCGGCATTGCTCGATCATCTCGGCGCGCCCGCAGAAGGCCGCGATCTTTGGCTGCTGGAGCACATGATCCTGCTGGGAGAGTCATTCCGGGCCATCGAGTCAGCGCGCCGGGATCCCTCCACGAGATACGATCTGGATCTGGTGCCGGATGCCTTCCGCGCGAGCGTCGCCACTTTGGATGACGGAGGCGAAGTCCTCGCTGATCATCCCCAGCCGGCACTCGACGGCAAAACGCCTCGCGAAGCTGCTGCGGACCCCGCGCTGCGTCCACAGCTGGTCCGCCTTTTGAAAGAGTTCATCCGCTCCGGCGACCGGCTGCGCCGGACGGCTGGACTGGACATCGATTCCAATCTGCTCCTCCGCGAACTCCGCCTCGACGAGCTGATCCTACCGCCCCCGCCTCTCGGCTTCTTGGACGAGGACGCGGATTTCGACAACGCCGACATCCCCCTCGATCCCCCGCCCCTGCAGGAGATGCTGGACGGTGACGAACTCAATGACCGGCTCCAAGCCGCTACCGGCGACGAGGCCCTTTGGAACCGTCTTGAGATCCGCTTGGCCGACGTGCTGGATGCCTTCAACGACCTCACCGACAAGCTGAATGCGAACGAACTCGAGGCGCTGCAAAGCACCGTGCTCGCCGCACTCGGTGCCCTGCATCCAGACCAGCCACCGGGCTACGATCCAAACCCCGACCGGATGCTCGCCCGCCATGAGGCGTGGATCACGAGCGGAGACGACCAAGAGAGCCTGGCCGACTACCTCGACCGGATCTTTGAAGAAACCCGCCAGCCCGCGCTCTGCGAGGCGGCGGCGGACATGATGATGTTCATGGAGAAGCAGACCGGCAGAAAGCTCCGGCCCAAGAAGCTCGACGCTCTTTTCACCGCCCTCGCCGCCGCCATCTGGGAAGCCGCGCACTGGCCGCCGGTGCGGGTCTGATCCCTTCGGGGTCAGGCCGGAAACCTGAAGACTTTTGTCACAGCGCGCCGCGCTCGGCATCGCGCAACAGGCGCTCGTAGCGTTTCTCGAGTTTCACCGCCCTCGCCTCGTCGCCGGCGGTGCGGTAGTAGGAACAGATCATCTTGTAGATGGAGGTCTCCGTGTTCGCGCGGAACCAATCCTTCGAGCCGGATTCGACCACCCGCATGAAAGCGAGTTCGATGTCGCGGGCGGCCTTGCGGGCGGTCTCGGGGTTGTCCTTGCAGAACGAGAAATAGTCCTCCGCCATCCGCTTGAAGCCGGTGATGCTGCCGCCGTACTGGCGCAACGCCCTGTCGTAGAGTTCCGAGATCTCCTTTGCCGCGCCGGGCGAGTTGTTCTTGTGGATCAAGTCGGCCTCGCGCTTGAGCGAATCGGCCACCAGATCTTTCTGCTCGCCGGCCTCGCGCTCGATGCGGCGGCGCTCCCGCAGCAGCATGCGGCGCGCGTCGCCCTCCTTGGCGTAGGGGAAGAGGTATTCGCTTTCCGCCTTGGCCGCGAGCTGGGCCATCCGCGGGTTTTCTCGGAACTCGCGGCGCATGTTGTCCACGAAGTCGTCCCACGCCTCGATGATTTCCGGCGCCCCGGGATCCTTCGCCTCCTTGGTCTTGGTCACCAGCACGTCGTAGAGGCTCATCCACGTCTCGGAGAATGCCTTGCCGAGATGATTGGCCACCCGCACCGCCGCCTCAGATGAGGCCGGCTCGTAGAGATTCTCCATCAGCTTGCCCAGCCACAGGTAGCGGAACACGTTGACGGTCTGGAGGCGGCTCTGCTGGGCCTTGTCGTTCCACAGCCAGATTTCCTGCTCGCTGACTTGGCCGCCGACTTGCGGGTTGCCACCAGCGCCATTGGCAGCACCGCCAATCCGCCCGATGTGGGTGTCCCACTCGTCGTCCCTCGTTTTGACCGCGGCCCACGCGTGGCCGCCGAGGTCGGTCTCGCCGGCAAGACCGATCGCCGGAATGCCGAGCGCCCTGGCGGTGTTCACGCAGAAATAGGTCTGGTCGCCGCAAATGCCGCCTTCCTTGAGGATCTCCGCGAAGGTGTACTCCTCATACGGGTTCAGGCCTTTGACGGCGCGTTCCATGAGGTACTCGATCATGCCGTAGACATTGCCCCAGCTCTTGCGGCTGAGGTGCATCTTGTCCACGGCCCACTCCAGCTCGCTTTCCGGAACCGGCGCGCAGACGACCCAGACCAGGTCGCGGGCGCTGAGCTTATTGATGAACGTGGCAAGCTTGCCCTTCTCGTTCTTATCGACGTACCACGTGTAACGCGGGATCGGCGAGACGAGGGCGGCGGCACCGTAGTGGTCTTCATCGACCGCCTGCATCTTGATCTCGCCCTTGTCGAAAACGACGCCGCAGGCGAGCGCGAGGTTGAAGTACTTTTCCGCCTGCTCGCGGTTGGCGCCCCAAGCATCAGCCATGATCGCGGCGACCTTGGCGGTGTCGTCCTGTGGCTTCACGGTGAGCAGGACCTCTTCCATCGCCGTGTCGTTGGTCATCAACCACGAGAACAGCTCGTGGCCGTAGGTGCGGGTGGCGATGTCCGAGGCGGAAAAGCGCTGCAACACCTGCCAGCGCAGAAAGACTTGATAAAAGACGGGCTCTTTCCAAAGCGGGTCGAAGCGGTCGCGGAGCTTCGCCGGATCGATCTTGCCGAGCTTCATCTGCGACTCGGAAAGCGAGCGCTGGAGGAAATCCCGGTAGTCGTTCCAAGTGCCGAGCCGCGCCGTTTCCGCCAGCAAGGTCTTGGCGCGGGCGACCTCGTCGGTCCTGGTGGCATCGATGCCGATGAGCGGCAGGACCGGCTCGCCCGCCAAGCGGGTGGCGAAAAGCGCCGCCTCGGTGGGCGGAGCAGCCGGTTGCTCCGCGGGAGCGGCAGGGGCGGGAGCGACCTTGGGGACATCCGCCACTGTCGGCGCGGGCTTGTCCGGCGCGACCGGCGTTTCCACGGCCGCCTCTTGTACCGCGGCTGGAGCCGGGGGAGCTTCCATCACCACGCTTGCCGCTGGCTTTTTCGCCGTCTTCGGCGGCGCATTTTGACCACGCTGGTCAATGACCCACCACACCCCGCCCAGGCCAGCCGCCATGAAGAGCGCCACCGCCATCATCGACGCGGTCGCATGATATCCCTTTCCACGAACCACGACCGTTTGCGCCGGCGACGCCGGGGGCTTGGGGGACGAAGCTTTGCGCGGTTCCTTCATGGCATGAAACAGGTAGAAAAATGACGGATGCTGCCTAGGGGCGGGCGTGACGCTGCCTCTTTATACGCATCAATGCAACTCGTTTTCCGCGAGTCGCATATCACGAACAAGCAAGGCCGGTTTCTGCGCGACGAGGCCGGTGGTTCAGCGCCACCGGCCTCGGGCTTCGTTTAAAACCTCGCAAGCTTCAGGCTGCGGCAGCAGCAGCTTGTGGACGCCGATTGAATAGCGCCAAGGTTCCTTTGGAAACCTGCTGCCAGATCGCCGCGCCCACCAAGCCCGCGGCCAAGGTGCCGGCATAGCTCAGGAAGATCGTGACGGGCACGTCGTGGCGGGTCGGCAGCACGAACTTGGTGAAGTGAAGCACCAGCGGGTGGGCCAGATAGCTCATGTAGCTTGCCGCCGCGAGCTGGGAGACGATTCCGCCGAACACAGAAGGAAGGCGGACTTCCTTGACCACCGCCAGCACCGCGAGCGCGCCGATGAACCAGAAGGCACGGCTCCCCTCGAGACCGAACTGCACGGACACGATCACGCTGCCAATCGCGACGAGGAGGAGCTTTTGCCACGATTTCGTCGCCAACGGGAACGTCCAGCCCAGCATGTAAACGTAAAGCCAGCCGTCGAACAGGTGGGAGAATTTCGCGTGCTCCGGGATGAAAAGACCCCCGCCGAACGCGACCGCCCCGAGTCCCACCAAGGCGAGTCCGTTGTGAAACGGTCTCTTCGCCGCCCAGTTCCGGAATGCCGGAATCAGGAACAACGCGGACATGATCAGCAGGCAGTGGATCAGTGCCTCGATGAACCAGAAGGAGAACAGGATGCCGCGCTCATGGGTCTCGATGAAGAAGACGCTGGTCAGCGTCCACCACGCGGGATTGGGCGGCATCTTCGTGGCAAAGAGCAGCGCCGTCATCACGAGAAGGTAGGGAATGACAATGCGCCGGAAGGTGCCCTTGATCGCGGGCAGCACATTGCCCGAAAGGAACTGCTCCCGCTGGAAACGGCATAGCGAATACCCCGCCAAGCAGAACAGGATGGTCGTTCCACCTCGCAGCCACCCCGTGTGGTCTGGCGCGCCGTGGCCGATGAAGATGGTCGAAATGGCGATCAACCGCAGCACGACATCGATCGACAAGGTGGACGTGGCCTTGCGCTTGACGGGATTGAGGGCGCGGTCCTGCCGGAGCGCGTCGAGATCCCGGAGCGTCAGGCGTTCCCAGTGCTGGGGCAGGATGCCGAGCATCGTTTCCAGCCCGCGCGACACGATCATGTAGGAAAGCGAGTCGCCGCCGAGCGTCGCGAAGCTGGCATCGTCGTCGATCCGCGCCTGCCCCAAGGCCTTGCTGTAGAGGGCCCGCACCGGATCGTCTCCAGAGGCCGCCTCGGCCGCCTCCTTGCAATGGTGGTCCTCGCCCATCGTGCGGATCCGGACGTAGTCGATCTTTCCCGAGGGCAAGGTCGGAGCTTCCGCCAAATTGAAGACCACCAAGTGATGGGCAGGCAGCTTGCAGCGCTCCGCCAGCAGCTCACGCGCGCTGGCGGCATCCGAGCCATCGATCAAGGCCACCGCCACGAACTCGTCGGTGCCCGCGGCGTAGGCGCGGCGTCCGGATTCGCGGAGGATGCGCTCAATATCGTCCAGCCCGACCCGCAGGCCGGCGATTTTGCTGAAGCGGCTGGAGCGCCCGACGATCTTCACGAAGCCCGCCTCGGACCACTGGGCAATGTCGCCGGTCAGGAGTTCGGAAAGCTTGGCCGGAGCGGCAAGGTCCTCTCGCTTCAAGGCATAGCCCATCATTACGTTGGGGCCTTGATAGACCAGTTCGCCTGAGATGCCGGGCTTGCGGATGGCAGCGCCCGCCTCGTCGCGGATCTCGAATTTCCCGCGCGGGATCGGCACCCCGATGCAGTCGGCGTTCTCCAAAGTCTGCTCCGGCGGCAGGTAGGCCATGCGGGCGGTTGCCTCGGTCTGGCCATACATCACGAAAAAGCGAATGCCCCGGCTGCGGGCGAATTCCGCGTAGTCCCGGACCAGATTTGGCGGCAGGCGCCCGCCGGCTTGGGTCATGACCCGCAGGCTCTCCGGAGGATCGGAGCGCAGGCCGACTTTCTCGAAAAGCTCGTACGTGTAGGGAACCCCCGGCAAGTCCGTCACCTCCTCGCGCCGGACGAGTTGCCAGAAATCCTCGTCCACCACCGAGAGTTCGGTGAGCACGACGGAGGCCCCGGCCGACAGGTGCGAATTCAGCACCGACAGGCCGTAGGAGTAATGGAGCGGCAGATTGGTGATCGCACGGCGTTCCGGGGTGATCTCCAGGTAATCGGCGATCGAGCGCGCGTTTTCGTGGAGGTTCGAGTGCGACAACTTCACCAGTTTCGGACTGCCGGTGGTGCCGGAGGTCGAGAGCATCACCGCCAGTTCGGGGTGGAGCCCGTGTTCGTCCTCCCGGTCATCGCGCACCTCGACTTCCCAGCCAGTTTCGCGACAAAGCACCGCCATTTCCGGCCGGAAGGTGGCCATGATCGAATGCTTGGCGGCGGTGGCGCCCTCGGCCGTCAGGATGACGGGCGTGCCGGACCGCAGGGCCCCGAGATAGGCGGCGATGGCCTCGATATCATTGCGCATCTCGATCGCCAGAAGCTGTCGCTTCCGGGAGAACTGCCGCGCATAGTCATCCGCCCGCTCCGCGAGGTCGCGGTACGAAAGATGTTGGCCGTCCGGCAGGACAATCGCCACCCGGTCCCCATGAGACTCGAGGGTGGAGAAAAAGAGTGCCTTCCGGGTGCAAACCGCGGAAATAGGGGGAACAAGCGTCGATAGCATGGAGAGAATGGGTGGGGGGAACTCCGCCGAAGGGTAAACTCGCGGCGACGGGTGTTGGACGTCGAAGACCTCTCGCATCTCCGAATTCCTAACCCCAATCGTAACAAACAAATCCGGATTGCCAAGATTTCTATCTCCTCCCCATTCGTCACCTAACGGGAAGGCCGCGGGAAGCTTCGCCGTCAATGCAGCCAAGTTCGCAAAACCTCGAAAACGCCGAGGCATCTCGCGATCACTTCGCGTTGGAAAGCCGGTGGAAACAGCAGCCCCAAGGGCAGCATCACCGCCAGCAGGGCGGGGATCTTCCCAATCGGCCGTCCGAGCTTCCGTTCCAACAGGGTCAGCACCCCGTGGAGCGTAAAGTACAGGGTCGGTAGCCCGAACCCGGCGCGCACCGGGAGAGTGATGGCCAATTCATGCAGCATTCCCGAGCCGAGGAACACCGCCATCAGGCCGGCGCTTTCCCCAAACACCTTTTGGACCGGTCTCCCCACGAGCCGCTGCATCATCTGCGAGTAGCCCACGTTCCATCGCTTGCTCCAGAAGTCGCCGATCCCGCGCGCTTCGAGGAGATTGGGAAAAAGCGTCCGCACCGGAAATCCCGCGGCCCGCAGGGCACCCTTCAAGACCCGCAACGCACCGAAGTGAAAGCCGAGGCTCATCGGGAGAAACATGATGAGGATCTGACGCCACTGCATCGCCCAGACCCACCACGCGCCGAAGGTTCCCACCACCATTAGAGACAGCCCCAGCGCGACATCGCCTTTCCAACTCAGGTCCGCGCGCCTGACTTGAAAGCTGCCGGGATCCATCCCGAACCAGAGAAACGAAAACACCGCGTAGCGCTGCAACGGAAGCCGCTGCGAGCCGGCCCACTCCGCATACACCAAGCCTTTCATCCCGCCGAGCAGCACGCAGCAGATGCCGATCATCCGGAGCAGCGGCTCGTGATCGATCAAGAGCTGGTCCGCACCTGTCATGAGGAGGGCGAGCAGCAGCCAGCCGGCGAGCCGCCTCACCCAAACTCGCCGGGTTTCCGCAAGCAGCGGTCCCGCGGCGATGCCTACCACTACCAGAACTGGAATCACCCACATCACGGCATCTCCTGGGCGGGGATCCACCCCGCATTCCACGCCACCAAGCCTCCATAGAGGACGACCAATCCCACGAAGAGAAGGGTCAGCAAATGCTTCGCCACGCGGTTGGCCTTGCTTCCTTCGATCTCGCGCAGATCGAAGCCGAAAAACTGCAACCACAGCCGCACCGTCCACCACAGCAGCATGAAGATGGACATCGCGGTCGCCGGTCCCGTGCGGCTCATCAGCCAGTCTCCAAAGCCGAGCGCCAGTACGGCAAAGAACACGTGGCTGCTCCAGACATAGAGCGAATACGTCCACCACAGCTCCCGCATCAGCGGGGTCAAGCCGGCCAGCTTCTCCCGCCAACCGAGCGCCTTGGGAATCCAGAAGCTGGCGATGCTGAGCGCGACCAGCGAACCGCCTCCCATCCACAGTCCAATCTGAAGCAGCTCTTTCATCCGAAGATCGCGGCAAGGGTGAAGATGGCGCTCATGGCGATGAAGACGCCGAGGAAGAACAGATCCCAGCCACGATCCCGGCGGCGTGTTTCCTTGTCGTAGTAAGCGAGCTGAACGCCCACCCGGCTCGCCCAAAAGGCCCCGAAGAAGCCGCCCAGCACCCGGCCCATCCCGTCGGCCAGTAAGAGTTGTGGCCAACCCAAACAAAGCACCGCCAGAGCTCCGACAATCGCGATGATGTAGGCGCAGTGGACGTGGAAGACTTGGCGGACCATCACCTCGCAGTCCGCCAGGTTCTGACGATATCGCCATCGCTTCGCCGCGACGAAATTCGCAGCGACCAAACCGACCATCATCAGGCCGGCGATCCTCAGCGCGGTTTCCAGTTCTTGGGCATTCATGGTCAGAAAAGCGCCTATCGGGTCGCACAACATCCATCGGTGCAGACGACCGCTTCCATGCGGTGCAATTCCTTTCGCACCTGCTGGTCCTTCTTCCGGAAGAACACCTTGCTCAACGCATGGCGGTTCGCCGCCAGAAGGTGGCAGGCGTGAATGGCGATCGGCAGGAGCCGCGGCCCGGCCAAACGGCGGGCGGCTTCCTGGTGATTCGCGCAACTGTAGAGGCACCACACCCAAGCCTCCGCGCCGCGAAAGATTTCGTTTCCGGTGGTCCTCACCACCATCTCACGTGCCGGGTCCAACGCTCCTATGCCCGGAAACACCCGCTCCGCATCGGGCGCTTGGTAAGGAATGAACCCGATCCGGAACGCCCGTGGCTGCCGGGCGATCCACTCGTGGAAGGTGCAGCACATCCCGCAGCGACCATCATAGAAAACCTCGATTCCTTCGATTGTGTCAGGCAGTTCCATCGCGCTCTCCTTTCGTTTGTTTCAGTATTTACTGAAACTTCGGGAAGCACAAGAGGAAACTGATGTCGGGAGCCGCTCTCCGAAAAGCGGAAGCCGGCGGGAGGAGACTCGCCGCCGGCTTCGAAATCTTACCTGGAAGATCCTAATGGAGACCTACGCCCCGCCGCTGGCGATGTGGGCGAACTTGTCGTCGAGGAAGCGCAGGACCATCTCCTCCACCTTCTCGTCGCCGAGGCGCTCGATGACTTCCACCGAGAAACCGCGGGCAATGAGCTGGCGGGCACGGATCGGGTCGATGCCGCGGGCCCGGAGGTAGAAGAGTTCGCTCTCGTCGATCTGGGCGCTGGTACTGCCGTGCGAGCACTTCACGTCGTCGGCATTGATCTCGAGGCCGGGCATGGAGTTCGCCTCGGCCTCGTCGCTCATGAAGAGATTGCGGCAAGTCTGGTAGGCGTCGGTGCGGTGCGCGCCTTCGTCCACGAAGATCAGGCCGGAGAAAATGGTACGGGATTCATCGTACAACGAGTTCTTGTAGAGCAGGTCGCTGTAGGCACCCGGCGAAACGTGGTGCTGGAAGGTGCGCTGGTCATACTCCTGCTCGCGGGCGGGAATGCTGACCGAAAGCATGTCGGAGCGCGAACCTTCGCCTTCAAGACGGCAGAGCGATTCGTTGCGCGCCCACGCGGCGCCGGTGTTGAGGATGAAGCCGGTGGTGGCGGCGTCCTTGCCAGCGCCGGTCTCGTTGACCTGGATGACGCGGGTGTTCTCGTTGAAGGCCTGGATGGCGAGGTAGTCGAGCTTCGAGCCCTCGCCGGCGATCAGGTCGTTCACCGCGACGCACAGGCCTGCGTCGCTGTCGTTGGCCGACTGGAAGTAATCGACGACGCGGACCTTCGCATTCGCGCCGGTGACGACGAGGGTGTGCGGGAAGATCGCGACGTTGTCGCCGCAGAGCCAGTGGAAGACATCGATGGTTCCCTCAACCTCAACGCCCGCGGGGACGTGGACGAAGAGGCCGTTGCGCAGGTTCGCCTCATGGAGCGCGGTCCACTTCACCGAGCCGAGACGCGTGTCCTGCTTCATGAAATGCGCGCGGACGAGGTCGCCGTGCGAGACCAGCGCCTCCGCCAGCGGCAAGCAGACGACGCCTTCCGGAAGCTTCGACTCGGAATGCAGGAGCTGCTCGTTGCCGAAAACGAACTTGGCGACGGGAGCTTCGAGTCCATTCGAACGAGCGAGCAGATCGGCCGGAGCCGCGGCTTCGGCGCGGGTGATGCCGGCAAAATCGAGCTGCTTGAAGTTCGAGAAGCGCCACGTCTCGTCGCCGCGCTTCGGCGTCGGCGTTTCGAGGAAGCGCTGCCACGCGGCACGCTGGCGCTCGGCAAACCAAGCGGGGAATGTGGCGGGCGTCTCGGGAGCGGATTCGAGCAGGGAAGCGGGGTGTTCGAGCACGGCGGGCATCGGAGAAAGTTTGCTAGTTTTCAGTGTTCGGTTTTCAGGCAAAGGCACTGAAACTCAGCCCACCGAACCCTCCATTTCGAGGTCGATCAGGCGCTTGAGTTCGACGGAGTATTCCATCGGGAACTCGCGGACGAGGTCGTTGATGAAGCCGTTCACGGCGAGCGACATCGCGGCACCTTCGCTCAGGCCGCGCTGCTGCATGTAGAAGAGCATGTCCTCCGAGACCTGCGAAACGGACGCCTCGTGCTGGGTCGCGTGCTGGTTGCCCTTTACCGTGATCGCCGGGTAGGTGTCGGTGCGGCTGCGGGTGTTGATGAGCAGGGCATCGCACTCGGTGTTGTTCTTGCAGCCCTTGAGGTGCTTCGGGATGTGGACCTGGCCGCGATAGGTGGCGCGGCCCTGGCCGACGGAGATCGACTTCGACACGACGTTCGAGGTCGTGTTGTTCGCGGCGTGGATCATCTTCGCGCCGGTGTCCTGGTGCTGGCCGGTGTTGGCCAAGGCGATCGAGATCACCTCGCCGCGGGCACGTTCACCCTTCATGATCACGCCGGGGTACTTCATCGTCAGGCGGCTGCCGATGTTGCAGTCGATCCAGCGGACTTCGGCGTCTTCCATCGCGAGGCCGCGCTTGGTGACGAGGTTGAAGACGTTGCTGCTCCAGTTCTGCACGGTCACGTACTGGATCTTCGCACCCTTGAGCGCGACCAGCTCGACCACGGCGGAGTGCAGCGTGGAGGTCTCGAACTTCGGCGCGGTGCAGCCTTCCATGTACATCACCTCGGCGCCTTCGTCGGCGATGATGAGCGTGCGTTCGAACTGGCCGAAGTTCTCCGAATTGATCCGGAAGTAGGCCTGCAACGGCTGCTTCAGCTTCACGCCCTTTGGGATGTAAATGAAGGACCCGCCGGAGAAGACAGCGCTGTTCAGCGCGGAGAACTTGTTGTCACCGGTCGGGATCACCTTGCCGAACCACGGGCGGAAGATCTCCTCGTAGTTCTTGAGGCCCTCCGTCGAGTTCACGAAGATCACGCCCTGCTTGGTCAGCTCCTCCTTCATGTTGGAGTAGGCGGCTTCGGAGTCGTATTGCGCTTCGACGCCGGCGAGGAACGCGCGCTCCTGCTCCGGGATGCCGAGACGCTCGAAGGTGCGCAGCACATCCTCGGGCACATCCTCCCACGAGCGCTTCGGCTTCTCGCCGTCGGACAGGTAGTAGCGGATGACGTCGAAGTCGATGTTCTCCAGATCCTTGGTGGCCCAATGGGTCGGCATCGGCTTTTCGCGGAAAACCTTCAGCGCCTTCTGGCGGAAGTCGCGGATCCACTGCGGCTCGCCTTTGACGTCGCTGATGTAGTCGATCGTGCGCTCGGTCAAACCACGACCGGCGTCGTACTTGTGGCGCTCCGGAAAGTGGAAGTCGCCCTTGGTGCGGTCGATGTCGATCGCTTCGCGGGTATCCGCGTCGATGGTGGTGGAAGCGTCGTAAGACATGGCGGGCGAAAAGTTGAGGTTCAGGCGGAGGCGAGGGCGTCCTCCTTGAGGAAGTCGTAACCGAATTTTTCGAGTTCCAGCGCCAGTTCCGGACCGCCGGAGCGGACGATCTTGCCGGCCGACATCACGTGGACGTGGTCGGGCGCGATGTAGTCGAGCAGGCGCTGGTAGTGGGTGATGAGCAGGATGCCGCGGGCAGGCGAGCGCATGGCGTTCACGCCCTTGGCGACGATCTTCAGCGCGTCGATGTCGAGGCCGGAGTCGGTCTCGTCGAGGATGCAGTAGGTCGGCTCCAGCATCATCATCTGGAGGATCTCGTTGCGCTTCTTCTCGCCGCCGGAGAAGCCTTCATTGACGGAGCGGGCGGTGAACTTCCGGTCCATCTCCAAGAGGTCCATCTTCGAGTAGAGGTTCTTGTAGTAGGCCACGGCGTCGAGTTCCTCGCCCTTCGGCAGGCGCGCCTGCAGCGCGGCGCGGATGAAGTTGGCGTTCGACACGCCCGGAACTTCCGCCGGGTACTGGAAGGCGAGGAAGATGCCGGCGCGCGAGCGCTCGTCGATCGACATTTCAAAGACGTCCTGGCCGTCGAGGGTCACGCTGCCGCCGGTGACGACGTAGCCTTCGTTGCCGGCGATGACTTTCGACAGCGTCGATTTGCCAGAGCCGTTCGGGCCCATGATGGCATGCACTTCGCCGGCGGGGATCTCAAGGGAGACGCCCTTGAGGATCTCGGTGCCGTCTTCGAGGGTCGCGTGGAGGTCGGTGATTTGAAGGGACATTGGAGATTGAGTAATTGGAAATTAGGAAGCCGGCAGTTCGCCGCGGAGGGTGATTTCCACGCCGGTGATGACGGTGCCGGGCGGGAGATCGAGGACATCGGCGAGGTTCACGCCGGGCTTGATGGTCACGTCGTGGATCTTGCCGCTGACCTTGTCGTGGAAATGGCCGTGCTCCTGGAGATTCGGGCAAAAGCGGGACGACTCGCGCTCGAAATTGACCTGGCGAATCACCCCGTGCTGCACGAGCGCCTCGAGGCAGTTATAGACGGTGGCCAACGAAATGTTCGGCAGCCGGTCCTTGATCCGCATGAAGACGTCATTGGCGGTCGGGTGGTCCCGCTGCTCCATGAGCAAGCGATAGACCTCCCAACGCTGGCGGGTCATGCGCAGGCCGGAAATCTCGGCCGGCATGTCGTCCGGAACACTGTCTGGCGAATGGGTGACCATCGGGGCGGCGGGAAGCTAGACCTGCCGCCCCCATTGGCAAGAATAATTCTAATTTTAATTCCAGAAGGGAGATTGGGGCGATTCCGTGACATCCGGAAGCCCGCCGCGCAACGAAATTTCACGTCGGTGCCTCCGCGGACCGGAAAAGGCAGCTTAATCCGTGCCTTCCTTCCGGCGGCTGCGAATGAATTCGGCGACTATTCCGATCTGCTTTTCACTCAAGAGCCCCCACGCCGGTGGCATCCCCGCGGCGGGGACGCCGTCGCGGATCACCGTTTCAAGGTCCGCGGGATCCTTGAGATGTTTGAATTCGCCCTCAAGCAGCCCACGCTTTTCGCCACCGGCGAGCCCCGGGCCGTGGCACGCGGCACAGGCGGCGGCGATGATCTTCCCGGGATCGGCCATTTCCGGCGTCAGCAAGACGGGCTCGGCAGCTTTGCCAGCGACCGCTTCAACGCTGCCCTTTGGATCGGCGACGATGCGGATCAGCTTGTCGTCGCCTTCACCCGGTCTGCCTTCGGGCGGGTCCTGCATCGAGGTGCCGAGCCACAGCGAGCCATCGGGTGCCTCATTGATGAAGCGGATGCGGCCCCACTTCTGGTGCCACAGACGCTCGATGTGCGTCGGCAGACCGTCGCCACCCAGCGAGATCCGGAAAACCGCCGAGCCGCGCAGGCAGCACAGCAGCAGCGTGCCGCGAAGTTCGGGGAAGGCCTTGCCTTGATAGAATAGCAAGCGTCCCGGACCGACCGCGGGGGTGATCTCGATCAGCGGCGTGCGCATCCCCTCTCCTTCGCGACGATGGGAAATGACCGGCCAACCGTAATTCGCGCCTTTCTCGATCAGGTTCACCTCATCGCCGTGCAGCGGCCCATGCTCGGACTCGTAGAGACGGCCGGTGCCGGGCTGAAAGGCGAGTCCCTGCGGATTGCGGTGGCCATAGGACCAGATCTCGGGGCGCGCGCCTTCCTTGCCGGCGAAGGGATTGTCCTTCGGCACCGAGCCATCGGCGTTGAAGCGGAGGATCTTGCCGTGGAGTTGATCGAGCTTCTGCGAGCCCTCGGCTTGGTCCGCATCGCCGGTGGTCATGTAGAGCATGCCATCCGGCCCGAATTCCAAGCGGCAGCCGGTGTGATTCTGGTTCGCCGCGATCCCCTCGATGATCGTCTTCGGCTCGACCAGCTTGCTGCCGTCGAGCCGGTAGCGCTCCATCCGCAACTCGAAGCGGCGATCTCCCGCGGCCTTGTCCCAGGCGAGGAACAGGTGGCCGGTCTTCTCGAAATCCGGCGCGAGCGCCAATCCCAACAGCCCCATCTTGTTCCCCTGCGCCGCGGGCAAGGTCAGCGCCGGCTCCTCCTGCACCTTGCCGTGCTCAACGATCCGCACGCGACCGATGCGCTCGGTGAAGATCTGCCGGCCATCCGGCAAAAAGCGCAGTTCCCACGGCACCTTCAGCCCCTCCGCCAGCACCTCGATGCGATGCGGCGTGGTGAGAGCGGCGTCCGGCGGCGCGGAAATCGAGAGCGGTGCTCCAAACGCGAGCGCCGGGAGCAGGAACAAGCCGAGGGTTTTCATGAGCGATCAGTTCGCCGGGACCAGCCGGATCACTTGGTCTGGACCATTGAGCAGCACGTAGATGTAGCCGTCCGGCGCATCGGTCACGTCGCGGACGCGGCCGATGTCCTTCAGGATGACCTCCTGCTCGGTGACCTTGTGATCCACCAGCCGCAGGCGCCGGATTTCCTTTTGGGCCAGGGCGCCCGCGAAGAGGTCGTTCTTCCACTTCGGGAACTTGTCGCCGCGATAGAAGGACAGTCCGCAGGCCGCGATGCTGGGCTGCCAGTAGATCACCGGCTGGTCCATGCCCTCCTTTTCGGTGATACCGGTTATCGGCGTGCCGTCGTAGTTCATGCCGTAGGTGATGACCGGCCAACCGTAGTTGTGGCCCGGCTGCACCCAATTCAGCTCGTCGCCGCCGCGCGGGCCGTGCTCGGTGTTGTAGATCGAGCCATCGCGTGGATCGATGTCGAGCCCCTGCGGGTTGCGGTGGCCATACGACCACAGGCCGGGCACGGGCGTCTTGCCTTCGAATTTCGGATTGTCGTCCGGCACGCGGCCATCGTCATGCAGCCGGTAGATCTTGCCCTTGGCGTTCTCGACATCTTGCGCCTCGTGCCAGCCACCGCGCTCGCCGACCGGGAAGTAGATGTAGTCCTTGTCGAAGACGATGCGCGTGCCGAAGTGGACGCCGGCACCCGTGTAGAACTTGGGATCGGCCTTCCAGATCCACTCCTGATCCACCCACTGGCCGTCCTTGATGCGGCCGCGGACGTAAGCGGTGATCGTCTTCGCCTTGCCGTCTTCCTTGGTGCCGTCGGCGAAGCCCAGGTAAATCCAGCCGTTCTTTTCGTAGTCCGGATGGACGGCCACCTCCATCAGGCCGCCTTGGCCGTGGTCCACGATCTTGGGGATGCCCTGCACCGGCTCGGACACCAAGGTCCCGTCCGCGCCGATGATCCGCAGACGACCCGCCTTTTCGGTCACCAATTTGCGTCCATCCGGCAGGAAGGCGATCGCCCAAGGGTTCTGGAGACCCTTTTCGACCACGATCTCGATCTTGTAGTCCTCGTGCTGGGTCTTGGTGACCTTGCCCGGTTCCGGCTTCGGGAACTCCATCCCCTTCTCCTTCGCCTGCTTCTCCTTTTCGCGGATGTAGATGACCAGCGAGCGGATCTGGCGGTCGTCGAGCACGGTCTTGAAAGGCGTCATGCCGAGCTGCTCGTTGCCCTCCTTGATCGATTTCAGCAGTTCCTCATCGCTGCTGCCATGCTTCCACTCGCCATCGATGAGCGATCCTCCCTGCCCGCCGCTGAGATCCGTGCCGTGGCAGCCGGAGCAAAGCTGCTCGAAGACCTTGTCGGTCTTCATCTTCGAGTAGTCCTGGGCAACCAACGGAGCAGCGAAGGCGGCGGAAAAAAGGAGGGTGCGGTTCATGGAGCGTGCAGACGCATACGAGGAACGTTCGCCATTTCAAATTCCCATCATGTCTGTCAGGCAGCTTTCCGATTCGCCCGGAGCACGAACCGGTGCGAGATTGATGGATGAGTGACCGGATTTTCCTCGTCGCGCTCGCAGCATTTTCGTCAATTGCCGCGGCAGACGAGTTGCTTCGCCCCGGGAGCTTGCGGCCGGCGGAATTGGAGGAATACGCCTCGCTCGACGGCCTGCGAAAACGGATCGTGGACGAAGCGCTCGATCTGGCGGCTGAGGAATCGTGGCTGAAGTACCAGTTCGCCAGCGCCGATCCCGAGAACGGCGGACTCGATTGTTCGGGCGCGGTTTATTACATCCTCCAACGCGCCGGCGTGGACCCGCCGCGGAGTTCGGCGGCCCAGTTCACCTGGGTCCAAGACTCGGGCGCCCTCACGGAAGTGCCAGCCGCGGCCGGTTCGACCGGCGACTCCGCCTTCGAAGATCTCCGGCCCGGCGACCTGCTCTTTTGGTCCGGCACCTACGAGCCGACCGATGGCCGCGAGGTCCCGGTCTCCCACGTGCAGATCTTTCTCGGCCACGAAAAGGCCACCGGCGACCCGGTCATGATCGGCGCCAGCGATGGCCGGACCTATCGCGGGACCAAGCGCGAGGGCTACGGCGTCTATGACTTCAAGCTGCCGAAGTCGGGCTCCAAGGCGAGATTCCTCGGCTACGGGCTCCCCTTGGACTCCGACTGACCCGTTCGGGTAAGCATTCTGAAAAATCTTGCGAATTCATAAGAAACGATACTTTCATGGCGTTCGCGCCGCCGAACCCAAGTCCCGCCGCCATGTCCAGTCCCACGGAAACCATCCACCGCGCCCTCGACTCCTTCCGCATCGAAACCCCGTCGTGGGGTTACGCCGACACCGGCACGCGCTTCGGGAAGTTCCACCAGCCGGCCGCGGCGATCGATCTCGACGACAAGCTCGCCGACGCCGCGCATGTCCATCGCCTGACCGGCTGCTGCCCGACGGTGGCGACGCACGTGCTGTGGGATTTCGCGCCAGGCACCGATGCCGCCGTGGTGGCCTCGAAAGCGGCCGCGCTTGGAATCGCCATCGGCTCGATCAATCCGAACCTTTTCCAAGACCAGATCTACAAGCTCGGCTCGGTCGGCAGCCCCTTTGAAACGGCGCGTGACCAGGCGCTGGCCCACATCATCGACTGCATCAAGCTCGGCCAAGTCACTGGCAGCAAGGCGGTGTCGCTGTGGTTTGCCGATGGCACGAACTATCCCGGCCAGGACAGCATCCGCGCTCGCAAGCACCGCTTCGAAGCCGCGCTGAAGGAAGCCCACGGCCATCTTTCCAAGGACCAGATCCTGCTGGTCGAATACAAACCCTTCGAACCCGCTTTCTATCAGACCGACCTCGCCGACTGGGGGATGTCCTTCCTCACCGCGAAGAAGGCCGGCCCGCAGGCCAAGGTGCTGGTCGATACCGGCCACCACTACCTTTCCCAGAACATCGAGCAGATCGTCGCGTGGCTGCTCGATGAAGACATGCTCGGCGGCTTCCACTTCAACGACCGCCGCTACGCCGACGACGACCTCACGCTCGGCTCGATCGATCCCTACCAGATCTTCCGGATCTTCCACGAAATCCACCTCTTCGCCTGGGAGCGCGGTGGCATCTACCCGGAGATCGAGTACATGATCGACCAGTCGCACAACTTGAAGCCGAAGATCGAGGCCATGCTCCAGACGGTCTGCACGGCGCAGGAGCTCTACGCGAAGGCCGCGCTGGTCGATCACGAGGCGCTGCTCGCCGCACAGAAGAAGGGCAACATCGTCGATGCCGAGCTGTGCTTGAAGAAGGCTTTCAACACCGACGTCACCGAAGCCATCGCCGCATGGCGCGCTTCAAAGGGCCTCGATGCCGACCCACTCGTCGCCCACCGCGCCAGTGGCTACGCCGAAAAGGCCGCCGCCGAACGCGCCAAGCGCCGGCATGAGTTGGGCATTGCGACTGAGCACAGCTACGCGTGAGGGGTCAGAAGGTGAACCGCGAAACCACGCGAAACTCCGCGAAATTTGAAAGGCAGATGGAACGGAAGAGCGGCGAACCGAAAGCTCTTCAAATTTCGCGCCTTTTCGCGTTCTTTCGCGGTTCGAAAACCCAGATGTTAGCTCCCATCGGATGAAAGCGGAATTTCAGGTATTGAAGGGCAGGCCGAGGATTCAGGTTGCTCTGACTCGTGACTCGGTTTGCGCAGGCGACGACTGCGACGCTCCACATGAGAAGTCGGTCGAAGTGTATTCGTTCGTCGATCCGGAAGCTTTCGCAAAAGCAGTCTCATCAGACTACCTCCCATCCGTGAACGGAATCGGACATTCTTGGGTGTGCGAGCTAAATGGAATCAGGATCGCAGAGCTGGGTCATTCCACCACTCGGGCACTGGTGCGCGAATGCCCCTTCTCGGATCAGAATCGCGCCCACTTCATCTATCGCTCAGCGCAATACTGAGATTAAGCGACCGCCCTTGGACACAGCTCCCAAACCTTGAAACCCCTCCTCCAACTCTCCGACATCCGCAAATCCTTCGG
>CBKZPU010000071.1:0-24391 GCA_966696705.1 uncultured Verrucomicrobiaceae bacterium
CCGTGATGGCCAAGGGCCAAGCGACCTACGCCATGTGCATGGCCTGCCACGGTCCTGCTGGCGAAGGCGGCCCGGTGGGTCCGGCGCTCGCTGGATCCGAGTGGGTCACCGGTCCGGTTTCGAACCTCATCCGCATCCAGTTCCGCGGTCTGCAAGGCCCGATCCACCTCAAGGGTGCCGTTTACACCCCGCTCGCGCCGATGACTCCAATCATCGCCACGCAGGACAACGACACGATCGCCGCGGTGCTCACCTACATCCGCAACAGTTTTGGCAACAAGGCCGCACCGGTGCTGCCGTCGCAGGTCGAGATGCTTCGCTCGGAACTCGGCAAGCCGATGCTCACCGAGGCCGACCTGATCAAGCCCTGATCCTTTCCCTTTTCTCTCCATGTCCGCCGCTCCATCCCAGACTTCCGACGCGATCCGCCGCGCGGAGATCGACCGCTCGCTGCGCCACCCGGTGATGTTCTTCTTCACCAGCGGGGCCGCGTGGCTGGCCGTGGCCATCCTGCTCGGCATCATCTCGTCGGCCAAGCTTCACAGCCCTGATTTCCTCAGCGGTTGCTCGTTCCTGACCTATGGCCGCGTGCAGCCGGCGCACATGAACGCGCTGATCTACGGCTGGGGCTGCCAAGCCGCCTTCGGCTCGCTGGTCTGGCTGATGGCCCGCCTGTCGCGCCAGGAATGCCGCGCCGCCGGCCTGATCCTCACCGCCGGGCACGTCTGGAACTTCGCCATCACCCTCGGCGTGATCGGGATCCTCGCCGGCAAGAGCACGGGCATCCCGTGGATGGAAATGCCGAAGTTCGCCTGGGTGCCGATGCTACTCGCCTACGGCGCGATCGCGATCTGGTCGATGGTCCAGTTCAAGGTGCGTCCTGCGGGTCACGTTTTCATTTCCCAGTGGTACATCCTCGCCGCGCTGATCTGGTTCCCGTGGGTTTTCGCCACCGCGCACATCTTCGTGCACGGCTTCTCCGGTTCCCCGCTGATGGCCGCGGCGATCAATGCCTGGTATCGCTCGGCGCTGCTGTTCCTGTTCTTCCTGCCGGCTGGCATTGCGGCGGCCTACTACCTGATCCCGAAGGTCACCGGTCGTCCGGTGTATAGCTACACGCTGTCGCTGCTCGGCTTCTGGTCACTCGCCATCGTCGCCCCGTGGGCCGGCATGCAGAAGTTGGCCGGTGCGCCGATCCCGAACTTCCTGCCTTACCTCGGTGCCGCCGCCACCATCCTCGTGGCGATCCCGGCGATCGCCGTCGCGGTCAACCTGTTGAAGACCGCCGCTGGCGCTCCGGAGACCGTGGTGAACAGTCCGACGCTGCGCTTCACCGTCGCCGGCCTGATCGGCCTGCTGGTGACCGGCTTCGCCGCGACCTTCCTCAACACCCCGTCGACGCTGAAGCTGACCCAGTTCTCGCTCTCGCAGTATGGCTTCGACATCCTCGCGCTCTACGGCTTTTTCAGCTTCATCGCCTTCGGGATGATCTACTTCGTCGTGCCGCGCGTCACCCGCCGCGAGTGGCTTTCCAGCCGGCTGATCAAGATGCACTTCTTCCTCTCGATCTACGGCGTCGTGACCATCGCGCTCGTCGCGGTCTTCGGCGGCCTGATGCAGGGGCACGCCCAGGAGGACTTCAAGCAGCCGTGGGAGAACGCGATGACCTACTCCTACCCGTACGCCGTCGCGACCACCCTGGCATGGTGCTTCCTGCTGTTCTCGAACGTCTGGTTCTTCATGCACCTCGCCCTGATGTGGCTGCGCCTCGGCCGCCGCTCGTCGCACCCGACCCTGCTCGGCCACGGCCATCACGATGACCTGCACGACGCGACCCACGGCCCCGAAGGCGACATCGACAATGGCGGCCCTGGTTCCGCTCCCGCCCACGCCCATTCCCATTCCCACTGAGGAATTTCAAATTCCGGATTTGAGATCTCAAATTTCCCATCCATGACCTTCCGCTCCTTCGCATTCGGTCTCACCGCCGCCTTTGGCATCGCCTGGCTGGCCGTGGTGGTCGTGCCGTTTTTCCTGATGCGCGACGTCAAGCCGGTGGCCTTCGACGAGGCGGCCGATGGCAAGACCGGCATCTATTTCCCGAAGCGCACCGGCCGCGTGGCCAACGGCGCGGAAGTCTATGCCTCCAACGGCTGCTACCTCTGCCATACCCAGGTGGTCCGCACGACCGACGCCGGCAATGACCTCGGCCGCCCGGACTGGGGTGGCACCAAGACCGACGAGACCCGCGGCGACACCCGCCGTGAGTCGAACGTCTTCGACTATCAGGGCGAGAAGTTCGCGCAGATCGGCGTGTCCCGCCTTGGCCCGGACCTTTCCAACCTCGGCCTGCGCGTGCAGAACTACGTGAAGGAGTCCGGCGGCGATCCGGAAGCATGGCTTTACATGCATCTCTACAACCCGCGCCTCGATCCCAAGCTTTCGACCTCGAAGTGCCCGTCGCACCCGTTCCTGTTCGAGGAAAAGGAAGTCACCGGCCAACAGCCGGCGGAGGCGCTTGCCGTGACCACCAAGGAAGGCCACGCCATCGTTCCGACCCCGGCGGCGGAATCGCTGGTCAGCTACCTGCTTTCGCTCAAGCGCGATGACGCGCTGCCCAAGGCCATCGACCCCGCTCCCGCCAAGCCGGCCGCTCCAGCCGCCGCCGCTCCCGCTGCCGCCCCGAAAGGCTGAACCGTTTTTTCCCTGTCCGAGATGATCGATCCTTCCAAGCCTGACCTCGAGGAGTCGGTGAATGTCACCGAAGCCCACGAGCGCGTGATCCGTGGCGCCGCCGCCGCGTCCCGCGAGTCCAAACTCAAGGAAAACGGAGCCGAGCCGGTCTCGCTCTGGGTGCTCATCCTGTGCGCCATTCCGCTGCTCGCCGCCGGCTGGACGCTCGGCAAGGCCGGCACGCTGTTCTCCTACAAGGACATCACCCGTGAGGACTACGTCCGCGTGATCCCGGATGACGGTGAAGGCGCCAAGCTGCCGCCGGTCGATTACCTCACCGCCTCGATCAAGAAGGGCGCGAAGGTCTATTCCAAGTGCACCGGTTGCCACGGTGGGGATGGCAAGGGCGACGGCGCCAGCTATCCGCCGCTCGCCGGCTCCGAGTGGGTCAACGGCGAACACGAGCGCTTCGCCATGGTCATCCTCAATGGTCTCACCGGCCCGACGTCCTCGGGCAAGACCTTCGGCGTGATGCCTTCCCAAGCCGCCGGTCTCAGCGGCGAGGACCTCGCGCACCTGATGAACTTCGTCCGCCACTCCTTCGGCAACAACGCCAGCGACGTGGTGACCAAGGAGATGGGCATCGCCGCCCTCGATATCTCCTCCAAGCGCGCCAAGGCCGGTACACCCGTCACCGGTGACGAGCTGAATGCCGATCACAAGAAGAACCTTCCGGGCGATCCCATCGATCCCAAGATGATGGTCGATCCGATCACCCTTGAACCGGCGGAAGCCAAGTAACTTCAGCCCCAACTTTTCCCAAGCATGAGCGCCCACGCCCACGCCGCCGACCATCACGGTCACGACGATCACCACCACCACGACCCGGGCTTCCTCCAGAAGTACGTGTTCTCGACCGATCACAAGACGATCGGCATCCAGTATGGCCTGACCGCGATGGTCTTCCTGGCCTTCGGCTTCTACCTGATGATGGTGATGCGCTGGAGCATCGCCTATCCGCACGAGCCGCTGCCGGAGTGGATGAGCTGGCTGTTCTCCGAAAACTGGAAGGCCCGCTGGCTCCAGGACGGCAAGGTCACGGGTGAGACATACAACATGTTCGGCGCCATGCACGGCACCATCATGGTGTTCCTTGGTGTCGTGCCGCTGGGCTTCGGCGCCTTCGGCAACTACGTCACGCCGCTGCAGATCGGCGCGGTCGATATGGCGTTCCCCAAGCTGAACATGACCAGCTACTGGCTCTACCTGCTCGGTGGCCTGGTGATGTGCGCCTCGTTCTTCATGGAGTCCGGTGCCGCCAAGTCCGGCTGGACGAACTACTCGCCGCTCGCCGGCTTCGCGGATGGCCAGATCGTCAACCAATGGTTGGCCGGTCAGACGCAGTGGCTGGTCGGTCTGGTGCTGCTGATTTCCTCGTCGCTGCTCGGCTCGGTGAACTTCATCACCACCATCATCAACCTGCGCGCCCGAGGCATGACCTGGATGCGCATGCCCTTCTTCGTATGGGCGATGCTGGTGACGGGCTTCCTGCTCCTGCTCGCCTTCCCGCCGCTGGAAGCCGCCGGCATCATGCAGCTCATGGACCGGGTGACCCACTCGTCCTTCTTCATGCCCTCCGGCCTGTATTCGGCCAAGGAAGGCTTCGCCGATCTTTCCGGTGGCGGTTCGCCGCTGCTGTTCCAGCACTTGTTCTGGTTCCTCGGCCACCCGGAGGTGTACGTGCTCCTGCTGCCCGCGATCGCCTGCGTCGCGGAAATCATTCCGGTCAATACCCGCCGCCCGCTGTGGGGCTACAAGGCGATGGTCTATGGCGTCCTCGTCCTCGGCTTCCTGTCCTTCATCGTGTGGGCGCACCACATGTATCTCACCGGCATGGGTCCGGTCGTTTCGACCTTCTTCCAGACCACCACGGTGTTGATTTCGATCCCGTCGGTGATCCTGCTGACCTCGATGCTTATTTCGCTGTGGGGCGGCTCGATCCGCTTCACGCCGGCCATGATCTGGGCCTGCGCCTTCCTGCCGATGTTCGGTATCGGCGGTCTCACCGGTCTGCCGCTCGCCTTCAACCTCGTGGACCTCCACCTGCACGATACCTACTACGTGATCGGCCACTTCCACTACGTGGTGGCCCCGGGCATTCTCTTCGGCCTCTTCGCCGGGGTGTACCACTGGTATCCGAAGATCACCGGCCGCCACATGAGCAGCTTCCTGTCCCACCTGCACTTCTGGCCCAGCCTGGTGTGCATGAACCTGATCTTCTTCCCGATGCTCACGCAGGGCATGGCCGGTTTCCACCGCCGCTGGTACAACGGTGGCGATGCCTACCTCGCCAAGGCCAAGGACAGCGTCAACGTCTTCGGCCTGACCGTCGCCGAGCACATCGACCTGAACATCGTCATGTCGGTTGCCGCGTGGGCGATGGCGCTGGCCCAGCTTCCGTTCATCATCAATCTCTTCCTCTCGTGGAAGATCGGCCGCAAGGTCGAGAGCGACAACCCCTACCATGCCACCACCCTCGAGTGGGCGACGCCGACGCCTCCGGGCCACGGCAACTTCCTCACCGAGCCCGCGGTTTATCGCGGCCCGTACGAGTATAGCCGGCCGGATTGCGAAGACGACTACCTGCCGCAGTGGGAGGAGCCGAAGCGCGAGAGCGACACGCCCGCCGAGAAACCCACAACCCCGTCCGCCCACTGACGATTCATTCGGTCCCGAGCCTGAAAACTTGGCGCTGAAAACCAGATCCCTTTCCAATGGAAATCCCCTACATCGTCACCCCGCGCAAGGACACGGGCCTCTTCAACTCGAAGATCGCCATCTGGTTGTTCCTCGCGTCGGAAGTCATGCTCTTCGGCGGCTTCTTCTCGGCCTACATCTTCCTGCGCCTCGGCGCGGACTTCCCGTGGCCGGAGCGCACGCTCCCCGTCTTGCCGGGCCTCATCAACACCTTCGTGCTGATCGCCTCGTCGGTCACCGTGGTTTTCGCATGGGCGTCGCTGAAGATGCGCCAGTGGGGCAAGTTCCAGCTCTACATGGGCATCACGGTTATCTGCTCCTTCATCTTCATGGGCCTGAAGGGCATCGAGTACAACGTGAAGTTCCACCACCAGGCGCTGCGCACCAAGGATTACTCGGTTGTGGAAGGCCACCTCGGCTACCAGCCGAAGGATGGCGTGCACCTTCACCACGGTGAGGAACTGAAGGACGAGCAGATCGCCCGCGACAACGAAGGCGACAAGATCGAGCAGAACGTCATCAACTTCGAGACCTCGCAGATCACCTTCAACACCGTCCGCTATCACAAGCCGTGGGTGGAGGCGATCATCGCCCGCGCCGCGGAGAAGGAGGCGACCATCGAGCTCGCGTCCAAGCTTGAACTCCAGACCGCTCCCGGCAAGCCGGTGGTCTTCGAGAAGGGAACCAAACTCGACGTCAAGCTGCTGGACGAGATCAAGAAGGCCCACCTCGCCGCCCGCGCCAACAATTCGTCGCTCCGCATTGATAGCCTGCGCGAGGAATGGGACAAGGCCCACCAAGCCAACCCCGGCAAGAAGGGTTGGGAGCTCGCCGAGAAGGTGAAGGTGGATGAAGCCGCCATCGCCAAGGACCTGATGCCCGAGGCCGCCGCCATCGCCTTCGAGGTGAAGCCCGCCGTGGCGTTCCGCTTCCGTCCGCGTGACATTCAGGAAGGCACCGCGGCCAGTACGCTTCGCGACGGCACCGCCCTCGTCGGCAAGCTGCTCGATAGCCCGATGGGCTTCCACTACGTCGATGCCCTCGACTTCCGCCACCTCGCGATGAAGGTGACCGAGAAGATCGGCCGCCACGACGAGGCCGCGATCGAAAAGGCGATCGAGGAATCCTGGTTGCTCAAGGAGAACCACGAGCTGGCTGAGGTCTGGGAGAAGCAGCAGAAGGCCTTGGGTCAGCTCACCGAGCTACTTGCCGCCAAGAAGAAGGTGCCGACCGAGAAGGACAAGTACCGCATCAATTGGCAGGAGATGGCCTACTACATGACCACCGATCTCGCCGATGTGCAGATCGATCCCAAGGCCTACGCCATGCCGAAGGTGGACGAGAACGCGAAGGAGAAGTTCTTCGGTCCCGATTACCATACCCGGAAGTTCCCGCACCTCGAAGTGCCCCGCGACCAGGTGCTGTTCGCCTCGAAATTCGAGCCGGCATGGAACACCTACTACGCGATCTATTTCACGATGACCGGCCTGCACGGCCTGCACGTCATCGGTGGCGCGCTGGTGCTCGCCTACTACCTCTTCTGCGGCAAGGGCATGTATCTCTCCAATCCCGAGTGGCTGGCCAACCGCGTCGAAGTCGGCGGTCTGTTCTGGCACTTCGTGGACTTGGTCTGGATCTTCCTCTTCCCGATCCTGTATTTGATGTAATTTCCCGCGTTTCCGTTTTTTCGACTCCAGCCTTTTCCGTCCATGGCCGATTCTCCTGAAGCAATCCAGAAGTCGCTCCGCCTTTACAAACTGATCGGCGGCGTGCTCTTCGCCGGCACCATCATCACCGTGATGGTGGCCACTGTCCCGGCACTCGACTTCGGCAAGCACGGCTTCGATGTCGCCGACATGGTGCTCGGCCTGTTGATCGCGTCCGTGAAGGCCTCGCTCGTGGCGGCGATCTTCATGCACCTCAACCACGAGAAGCGCCTGATCTACTGGCTCTTCGGCTTCGGCATCGTCGCCGCCATCTGCCTTCTCGCACTAACTGCCCTCGCGGAGACCGACCCGATCCATTATAATGGTTTCAAGGATGGTGTCCCCGGTTCGGATGTACTGAAGCACTTTCCACACTAACGTCCCTCCGCCATGTCGCTCCGCGCCTTCCACATTGTCTTCGTCACGGTGAGCACGCTGCTCTTCGTGTTCCTCGCTGTGTGGGCTTTCGCGTTCGCGACGGACCGGACCGGCACCATCACGGCGCTCGGCGCGATCAGTGCTGTTTTCGCACTGGTCATGCCGGTTTACGGCGTCTGCTTCTACAAGAAGGTCCGCAAGATCGTCCTCTGACACGGCCATGATCGATACCTTGCTTGCCTGCGCGACCTGCGCCGTGAATTTCCAGGACGACGGTCCGAATCCCGCCGGCTGGTCCATCCTCTTCATGCTCGGCGTGATCCTGCCGGTGCTCGGCGGCGTGCTGTTCTTCATGATCCGCCTGATCCGGCGCAGTGACGCGGATCTCGACCCCGAACTGCGCGACGACGTGCCGACCGTTTCCGCCTCCACCCGCTGACGCCTTTTCTTTTCCATGAGCCCTTCGAAATTCCTCAGCATCCCCGAAAACTTCTCCGCCCACGGCGGCCGGGTGGACCACCTCATCGACGTGGTCCACTGGTTCATGATCGCGCTTTTCGTCGGATGGACGCTGTTCTTCCTTTTCTGCCTGTTCCGCTTCCGCGCTTCCGTCCACCCGAAGGCGTCGTACCACGGCGTGCGCAATCACATCTCCAGCCATCTGGAAATCGCGGTGGTCATCATCGAGGCCGTGCTGCTGCTCGGCTTCGCCTTCCCGTTGTGGCGCGAGCGCACCGACACCTGGGAAACGGTACAAAAGCAGGACCCCGTGCGCGTCCGCGTCATCGGCTGGCAGTTCGGCTGGACCTATCACTACCCCGGCAAGGACGGGAAATTCGGCCGCATCAATCCGCTGATCCGCACCAGCAACAACGATGTGGCCCTCGACCTGGATGATCCGAACGCCCAGGACGACTTCATCGCGGGCAACCTCAAGATCCCGAAAGGCCGTCCGGCGATTCTCAACATCACGTCCAATGACGTGATCCACAACTACGCCATCGTCCCGATGCGCATCCAGCAGGACGCCATCCCGGGCCGCGAGATCCCGATGTGGTTCACGCCGACCAAGACCTTGGAAACCTCCGTCGTCTGCGCCCAGCTTTGCGGCGAGAAGCACGGCGACATGGTGGGCCTGATGGAAGTGGTCGAGGACAAGGCTTTCCGCGAGTGGGCCGAGACCGAGTCCGAAAACGCCCTCAAGAGCCGCGCGCCGAAGCCGGCGGCCACCGCGAGCCGTTAAGCACTTCAGTTTTCCCAAAAGCGGGAAGCTCTCCGGGGCTTCCCGCTTTTTCGTTTGCGGGAAGACGGTGTAGAGTGGCGGCGTGACCGATATCGAACGCGAGGACTTCCGCAACTTGCTCGGCGAGATCGGCAAGATGCGGATGCCCTTTGGCAAGTATGGACCGGCCGGCGTGCCGCCGCGCGGGATGCCGATCTACGACCTGCCGCCGGAGTACCTCTCGTGGTTCAAGCAACGCGGCTTCCCGAAGGGGAGGCTCGGCGAATTGCTCGCCATCGTGTGCGAGATCAAGGACGTCGGAATGGACATGGTCTTCGACCCGCTGCGTGAGGCGAACGGCGGCCGCGTGACCTACCGGGTCAAACGGCCGCGCGAGCGGAACTTTCCCGACGAGGGGTGAGCGTGGCTGCGGCATTCTTCCGCCAGCCTTGCATGGATGGACTTGCGGCAGGTTGCCGCTGTCGCTCTCTCAGAGGATCGAGCCCGGCGCGTAGCCGGCGGCTTCGGGGTGCGCGGCTTCAAGCGCGGTGACGGCTTTCGCGAACGCGGCAACCTGCGCCTGTGCGGCACCGGCATTGCTTTCGCCCGCGGCGACGATGGCGGCGAGCTGGGCGCGATCCATCGGGATCCGCTCGTCGTTTGCAAGCCGGTCCACCAGATCGTTCACGGTGGTCTTGCCGGCGCGCAGGTCATTCACGGTGCCGACGGCGTGCTCCTTGATCGCCTTGTGCGCGGTCTCGCGGCCGACGCCGGACTTCACCGCTTCCATCATGATCGTGGTGGTCATCAGGAAGGGCAGGTAGTGGGCGTTTTCCTTCGCGATCACCGCCGGGTAGGCGTCCATCTGATCGAGGATGGTGAGGTAGGTTTCGAAGAGGCCGTCGATGGCGAAGAACGCGTCCGGCAGCATCACGCGGCGGACGACCGAACAGGAGACATCGCCCTCATTCCACTGGTCGCCGGCGAGGCCGGACGCCATGGCGAGGTAGCCCTTCAGAATCACGTGGAAGCCGTTCACGCGCTCGCACGAGCGCGAGTTCATCTTGTGCGGCATCGCGCTCGAGCCGGTCTGGCCGGGTGCGAAGCCTTCGCTGGCCGTTTCATGGCCGGCCATCAGGCGCAGCGTGCGGCAGAAGGACGATGGGCCGCTGGCAAGATCGGTGAGGGCGGCGACCACGCGGAAATCGAGCGAGCGCGGATAGACTTGGCCGACATTCGTCCACACCGCCGGCATGCCGAGGTGGGCGACGACCTTTTGCTCCAGCGTGGCGACCTGCGCGGCATCGCCATTGAAGAGGGAAAGCTGGTCCATCTGGGTGCCGACCGCGCCCTTGAGGCCGCGGACCGGGTAGCGGGCGATCACGTCTTCCAGCGCGTGGTGGGCGGAGAGCATTTCCTCGCCAAACATCGCGATGCGCTTGCCGAGCGTGGTCGGCTGGGCGGCGACGTTGTGGGTGCGGGCGGTGATGACGAGGTCGTTCCACTGCTCGGCGCGCTTCTTCAAGCGGGCGAGCACGGCGACCGACTTGTCGCGGATCGCCAGCAGCGAACGCCAGACCTGGAGCTGCTCGACGTTTTCCGTCAGGTCGCGCGAGGTCATGCCCTTGTGGATGTGCTCGTGACCGGCGAGGTCGTTGAATTCCTCGATGCGCGCCTTCACGTCGTGGCGGGTGACCCGCTCGCGCGCCATGATCGAGCCGGGATCGACCGAGTCCTTGGCCTTTTCATACGCGGCGATCGCCTCGGCGGGGATGTCGAGGCCGAGGTCGCGCTGGGCCTTCATCACCGCGATCCAGAACTCGCGCTCCAGCACGATGCGGCCTTCGGCGGACCAGATGGCTTGCAGGGCGGGGGACGCGTAGCGTTCGGCGAGGACGTTCGGAATCACGGCGGCGAGTAGCGGCCACCGGCCCGCGCGGGGCAAGGGAAAATCGGGTCGTGAATGGAGGAGAAACCGCCAAGCCGCCAACGATCAAGAGGGGAGGGACAGCGAAACGGGCGAAACGAACGAAATGAGAAAAGGGGACGATTTCGTTCGTTTCGCTGTTTCCATTCTTCCTCCGCTTCTCCGTGCTTCGTTCCTTGCCGGGGGAGGTCGATTTCGCGATGCTCCCGCCGTGGAGGGCACCAGCGGGCGATGAGCGGGGAAACGGTCCATGCAAAACCGGGCTGGGTGCTGCTCGGCGGCTGCATCCTCGCCTTCCTCGCGGCGGCGGTGAACGCGGACTTCATGCTGCGGCTGGGCGTTTCCGTCAGCCACCTGACCGGGGACCTGTCGCGGATCACGGTGGAAGCCTTGAAGGCCGACGGCGGTTGGAGCCGCGAGGCGGCCATCCTCTGCCTGTCGCTGATCGGCTTCGTCGGCGGCGCGGCAACGGCGGGGTTTTTCATCCACCACCCGAACCTCGAACTTGGCCGGCCCTATGGTCGTTCGATCATGTTCGTGGGCCTGTTGCTGATGATTTGCCACCCGCTGCTGAAGGTGTCCGTGCTGTGGCCGTGTTTCCTCGCGGCATGGGCCTGCGGGATGCAGAACGCGCTCGCCACTCGCTTCCGCGGGCTGGTGCTGCGGACCACCCACATCACCGGGCTGCTTACCGACCTCGGCCAGCTTCTGGGCATGCGCCTGCGCGGGCATCCGATCGAGAGCTGGAAAATCACGGTGCCGCTGCTGCTTTCCTCCGCCTTCGCCCTCGGTGCGGCGTCCGGGGCGACGCTTCATTTGGCCACTTCGATCCCGGTGACCTTCACCTGTGGCAGCACGTACGTGCTCGGCGGCCTGATCTGGTCTATCCTCAAGCGTTGGCTTGCCCCGAAGGATTCAAATATAGAACAGGTTTGAAATTGTTGGGAGAAGGGGCAGGCTGACGCCGTAATCCGCGCCGCCCCATGAGAAACCCCATCCTTTTCGCGGTCGTGCCCCTGGGAGTGCTCGGCCTCATCGCGCTGGCCGACCCCGCGACCCCGCCGGCACCGAACCGCGCGCCGCTCGATCCCGGGCATTTCACGGCCCTGCCGCTGGGCAGCGTGAAGCCACATGGCTGGCTGAAGCGCCAGCTTGAACTCCAGCGCGATGGCCTCACTGGTCACGCGCCGCAGCTCTTGGAAGCGGTCAGCCCGAACAGTGCGTGGCGCGGCGGGACCGGCGAGAACTGGGAGAAGGGTCCATACTACCTCAAGGGTCTCATCCCGCTTGCGTGGGGTCTCGACGACGAGAACCTGAAAACCGAGGCGACAAGGTGGTGCGATGCGATCCTCAAGAGCCAGCGCGAGGACGGCTTCTACGGCCCGGCCAACAATGACGACTGGTGGCCGCGGATGGTGGTGAATCATCTGCTCCGCGATTTCCACGAGGCCACCGGCGACGAGCGGGTGATCCCCTTTCTCACGAAGTACTACAAGTACATGAATTCGGGCCTCGATGCCCGCCCGCTGCGTGACTGGGGCAAGTCTCGCGCTGGCGATGAAATCGAGACGGTCTTCTGGCTCTACAACCGCACTGGCGACGAATTCCTGCTCGGTCTCTCCGACAAGCTCGCCAAGCAGGCCTATCCGTGGACCGACATCATCACGAACAACACGTTCGTCGAGGTCGATCGCAGCTTCCAGCCACGCCACAACGTGAACGTCCCGCAGGCGATCAAGATGCCAGCCGTATATTCGCTGCGTTCTGGCAAGGCAGAGGACCGCGACGCCTATCGCCTCGGCGTGGCGAATCTCGATCGTGACCATGGCACCGCGGTCGGGATCAATGCCGGCACCGAGTTCCTTGCTGGCAATTCCACCACCCAAGGCATCGAGCTATGCTCGATCGTCGAGCGCATGCTCAGCGACGCCAGCGTCACGCGGGTGACCGGTGACGTGGCCGCGGCCGACAGCCTCGAACGCATGGCCTTCAACGCGTTGCCGGGATCGGTTACGGAGAACATTCACCAGCACGTCTACTACTGCATCCCGAACCAGGTCATCGCCAAGCGCGGCGGCAAGGGCTTCGACCAGGACTACGCCAATGGCAGCACGCCCTCGCCGATCTCCGGCTTCCCCTGCTGCTGCTACAACTTCCACATGGGCTGGCCGAAGTTCGTGCAGAACTCGTGGGCGGCCACGCCTGACAAGGGGCTCGCGGTCATCGCCCACGCGCCGACCGAAGTGAGCGCCACCGTCGGCGATGGCACCAAGGTGAAGGTTCGTTCGGAAACCGAGTATCCCTTCGGCGATACCGTGCGGCTCCGCGTCGCCACGCCGAAAGAGGTGGCCTTCCCGCTCTCGCTGCGCATTCCCGGCTGGTGCGATGACGCATCCGTTGAAGTGAATGGCAAGGTCGAGCCTGCGCCGAAGGCTGGGACGTTTGCCAAGATTCAACGTTCTTGGAAGCAAGGAGACGAGGTCGTGCTGAAGCTGCCGATGAAGGTGAAGCTGCAGCGCGGACTGAACGACAGCGTCACGGTGCATCGTGGGCCGCTGGTTTATTCTCTCGCCATCAAAGAACGCATCGAGGCCTTCGAGAAAGGCAAGGTCTCCGGCTTCGATTCGCTGGAGTTCTATCCCGAGTCGCCGTGGAATTATGGTCTCGTGATCGATGCGAAGGATCCCGCGGCTTCGTTCGAGGTAAAGACGACCTCGCTGCCGGACCAGCCGTTTTCCCGCACCAAGTCACCGGTCATCATCACCGCCCGCGCGAAGAAGGTGCCGTCGTGGAAGATGGCGCACAGCGGACTGGTGGCGCTTGATCCTCCCGTGAGCCCGGTGGCTTCGGAAGAGCCCGAAGAGAAGATCGAACTCGTGCCCTTCGGCGCGGGCATGCTGCGCGTCACCAGCTTCCCGGTGATCGGCAAGCCGACCACTCCACCCGAGTCATATGTCGATGGTTTCGCAATGGGCACCTTCGATCGTTGGGTCACCTACGGGGGCAGTTGGTACATTCGCGATGGTACGCTTCACACCGCTGCCGAGGCGCATTCCGGTACCGGCGGTGTGGTGGGGGCGAAGGCGGTGATGCCCTACACCCATTTCGCGGACCTCGTTTACGACGCGAAGGTCACCGTAAGTGAAGCGGGCGACGCCGGCTTGATCTTCCGCGTCAGCGATGCGTTCCCCGGCTTGGACAGCTACCGCGGCTACTACGCCGGCATCAGCGCGGAGAAGAATGAGCTGATCCTCGGCAAGGGCGACCATCGCTGGATCCCGCTCAAGTCCGTGCCCCTGACCGTGAAGGCCGGCGAGGCGATCCCGCTGCGCATCGAGGCCGAAGGCTCCGTCATCCGCGTCTATGCGGGCGATCTGAATGAACCGAAGATCGAGGTCACCGACGAAAGCCACCGCTCCGGTATGATCGGCGTCCGCCGCTATTGCACCAAGGGTGACAAGCACGCGGCCTCATTCTCCGGCATCAAGGCGAGCGGGCTCTGATGGCTTTACTGGGAGCGCGGAATTCATTCCGCACGAACGGTCCACAAGCCTCCGCGGGCTCAATGAATTCCGCGCTCCCGGTTCTAAAACGACAGCTTCCTCGGTTTCGCCGCCGGGCGGTTGAGCTTGTCGCAGGCGATCTTGCACAGCTCGAAGACCATCGGCTCGCAGATCTGGTAGATTACGCTGGTGCCCTGCTTGGTGCGGGTCACCAGGCCGGCGTCGTGCAGCATCTTGAGCTGCTTCGACACGTTGGCTTGGGTGGTGGGAAGCGCGTCCACCAGCTCGCCGACTGACTTCGGCCCTTCCTTGAGTTCCTGCAGCAGCGCCAGCCGCGTGGCTTCGGCGAAGACGCGGAACAGGTTGGCGACTCGTTCGAGATCGGGAAGGTCGAGCTTCATGGGCGATGGAGGAACCATGCCTGAAATTTTCGCTTGCGCAAGTATAACCATATGGCTATACATGAAACAAAAGCGGACGGGAAGCGCCGTCCTTGCCACGACATGAACACTATCCTCGATCCCAAGTCAGTTCAAGAAGCCCATGCCGCCGGGAAAGTGCGCCTTATCGACGTGCGAACGCCGGCCGAGCACGGGGAAATCCACATCGAAGGCTCCGGCCTGATGCCCCTCGACCGCCTGGACCCGAAGCAGGTCCACGGCCCGGTGGTGCTGGTTTGCCGCAGCGGCAAGCGTGCCGAGCAGGCCCGCCAGAAGCTCGCGGCCGCCGGTTGCCAAGACCTCGCCGTGCTTGAAGGTGGCGTGCTCGCCTGGGAGCGGGCCGGCCTCCCCGTCAAGCGGGGCAAGGCGGCGCTTTCGCTGGAGCGCCAGGTGCGCATCGCCGCGGGCTTGCTGGTCCTGACCGGAGTGGTACTCGGCTTTCTGGTGCACCCCGCCTTCTTCGGCCTCAGCGCCTTTGTCGGCGCGGGCCTGACCTTCGCCGGCATCACCGACTGGTGCGGCATGGGCATGCTGCTTGCCAAGATGCCGTGGAATCAACGCAGCGGTGCCTGCTGCGCCGGCAATTCGTGCTCCGTTTAACCCTCAACCTTCCAAAGCCATGTTCCTCCGTCAGATCACCGACCCTTCGCTCGCGCAGAACGCCTACCTGATCGGCTGCCAGCGCAGCGGCGAGGCGATTGTCATCGATCCCGAGCGCGATCTCGACCGCTACTTCGCGGTCGCGGCGGAAAACGGTCTCCGCATCGCCGCCGTGGCCGAGACCCACATCCATGCCGACTACCTGAGCGGCGCGCGCGAACTCGTGGAGCGCCACGGCGTCACCGCCTACCTGTCCGAGGAAGGCGGCCCCGACTGGCAGTTCGAATGGGCGAAGGGCAATCCCTCGGCCCGCTTCCTGCGCGACGGCGACACTTTCCGCGTGGGCAACATTTCCTTCCAAGCCGTCCACAGCCCCGGTCACACGCCGGAGCACCTGAGCTTCCTGGTCACCGACCAGGGCGGCGGGGCGGACGAACCGATCGCGCTGCTGAGCGGCGACTTCCTGTTCGTCGGCGACGTGGGACGACCGGATCTGCTGGAAAGCGCCGCCGGCCAGGCCGGCGTGATGGAGCCGTCCGCGCGGACCTTGTATGAGAGCCTTCGTAGAACCAGCGCACTGCCGGAGCACCTCCAGATCCTGCCGGCGCACGGCGCGGGCAGCGCTTGCGGCAAGGCGCTCGGTGCCGTGCCGGTCAGCGTGCTCGGCTACGAGCGCCGGTTCAATGGTGCCCTCCGCGAAGCGCTGCACGGAACCGCGGATGAGTTTGTGAAGGACATCCTGGCCGGCCAACCGGAGCCGCCGCTGTACTTCGCCCGGATGAAGCGCGACAACCGGCTCGGTCCGGCGCTTCTGCCCAATGGCAAGCTGCCCGACCCCCAGCGTATCGCCGCGGACCAACTCGGCCAGTGGGTCGGGGTGGCGGGGCGCGTGGTGCTCGACCTGCGCTCCGACCGGAAGGCCTTCATGAACCGCCACCTGCGCGGCTCGATTTACGCTCCGCTGGCGGGCGGCAAGCTGCCGGTGTCCGCCGGCTCGTACGCCGAGGAAGGAAGCGAGATCCTGCTGGTTCTCGAAAGCGAGTCGCAGCTTGACGAAGCGGTCCGCCAGCTCGTGCGCATCGGCCTGGATGACGTGCTCGCCTGGATTCCGGCGGCCGAGGCAATGGAGGCGGATGGCTTCACGAGCAGCGTCCCCCGGTTGCAGACGGCCGATCTCGCGGATGCCCTGGCGGAAGACTCGGGCGCTCTGGTGCTGGATGTCCGCGGGGCCGACGAGTTCGCGGCGGGTCACGTCGAAGGCGCGGTGAACATCGCCTACACCCGGTTGGCGGCGCGCTTGGCCGAGTTGCCCGAGAGCCGGCCGGTCTATGTCCACTGCGGCAGTGGCCTCCGCGCTTCGCTGGCGGTCTCCTTTCTTGCGAGCCGTGGCATCGACGTCGTGCACGTCGATGGCAACTACGGTGCCATTCGTACTTCCTGCGCGCTCCCGGCGTCATGAACCCTCTCGCCTGGCTCGGCGCGGCGTTGATCGGGCTGTCGCTCGGCCTCACCGGTGCCGGTGGCAGCATCGTCACGCTGCCGGTGCTGGTTTACCTCGCCGGCGTGCCGCCGCGGGAAGCGGTCGGCTTGAGCCTGCTGGTCGTGGGTGCCGCCGCGGCGGCAGGCGCTCTCCAGCGTTGGCGGGCGGGCGACTTCCACCCCCGGGCCGCGCTGCTGTTCGCGCTGTCCGGCATGGCCGGCGCGTGGCTGGGAGCGAAGTTCACCCGGCTGGTCTCCCCGGATCTGCTGATGGCGCTGTTCGCGGTCCTGATGTTGGTGGTGGCGGGAAGGATGCTCTTCTCGCGCGATGGGGAAACGACGATGTCCCCCGAGTGCCGGCCGTGGCGTTGCTTCGGGGCGGGCGCGGGCACTGGCATCCTGACCGGTTTTCTCGGCGTGGGAGGCGGCTTCTTGCTGATGCCCGCGCTGATCAAGTTCGCGCGCCTGCCGCTGCGGATGGCGACCGGCACCTCGCTGGCGGTGATCGCCTTCAACTCCGCGGCGGGCTTTGCCGCACACCTCGGTGACGGCCCGGTCGATTGGAAGCTGGCCGGTCTTTTCTCCGGACTGGCCGTGACCGGGGCGCTCGCGGGCAATGCGTTGTCAGCGAAGCTGCCGGTGAAGCGGCTGCGTCAGGGTTTTGCCGCGATCGTGCTGTCCACGGGAGCGGCGGTGCTGTGGCGGACCCTCGCGTGAGATGAAATCACTCGCCCGCGGCTGGCGGCAGTGGCCGGGGCGGCGGCAGCGTGCTGCTGCTGTCGCTCTTCGGGATGATCTGCCAGACCTCGCTGATCTGGTTGCGCTCGGGGAACTTCGAGCCGAAGCGATCGGTTTGACCAAGATACACGGCCTGCACCCGCTGGCCGGGCTTTTTCATCTGATCGAGCACTCGGGCCACGGCAGTGGCGCGTTCCGAGGAGAGGGTGCGGTTGCTGTCCACGTTGCCGGTTTCGGACGCGTAGCCGACGACCAGTAGGAGTGCGTTGTCCGGGGCATCGACAGGGAACCGGACGATCCTGTCTTGGAGTTCGGGAGCGATATCCGAAACGCCAGTCGGGAAGTCGATCTTGTCCAACACGTTGGCTCCGAGCTTCGAACCGAATTGGCTGTAGGCTGTTGCGATCTCCGAATCCGGCTTGTTTTCCAATTCACGCAGGCTGCGGACGAGTTGGACCGCATCCTTGAGCAACTCGCTTTCGGAGCTGGCGAAGAGCGTGGCTTGGGAAAGTCGTGACTCCAGTTCGGCGACGCGGGCGCGGAGTAGGTCGCGCTCGGCCGTGATTTCGGCGAGGGCTCCGGAACCCGCGGTGAGACGGCGGATTTCATCACCGAGCGAAACGATGCGCTTGTTGGCGGCTTCAAGCTGCGAGCGCAGGCCGGTGGCGTCGGAGCCATCGATCAGGGCCTTGTTGAGTTCGGCCTGGAGCTTGTTCAATTGCTCGCGGAGCACGCCTTGGAGCTTCACGGCGTCGGTCCACTCCTTGGTGCGTTGGTCCAGTTCGGCGTCCTTGCGGGCGATCAGATCCTTCACGCCTTTCGCCATGCTCGCGAGGGTGGCGGCATCTTCGGTGAGGCGTGCCGCGACCTCTTCGGCGGCTTCGGTGGTCTGACCATAGAGGGGCGAGAGTCCGAGCTTGGCGCGTTCCTGGTTGAGGCTCGTTTGCAGCATCTGCATCTTGGCCTTCGCTTCGCGGAGGGCGGGGTCGTTTTCCTCGCCTGCCTTGGCGGTGTCCGGTCGCGACTTGATCGCCATGGCGATGAGCACGCCGACCAGCGCGATGGCGAGGAAACCGAGCGCCAGCACCGAGGTGGGCAGGGTCACCGGCGATTTCCCGGCGTCGGGTGGAGTTTCCGCGTCATGCGGCTCGGGCTCGGGGGCGGCGGGGTGCTCGTTCATGGCCCGCAGAGTGGCAAGCAAGGGCGGTTTGTCGAACCCGGAAATGGCTCCCGATCATGCGGAAGGCACCAGCTTGAGCAGCTCGTGGGGCTCGGCGACGAGGTGTTCCGGAGCTTCCGCTGCGAGCGATTCCGCGGAGTTGAACCCCCACGTCACCGCCGCCACCGCGATGCCGGCTTTCTTGGACGCCTTGATGTCGCGGATCTCATCGCCGACGTAGAGCATTTCCTCCGCGTGGAGCGAGAAGGTCTTGCGGATCGCGCGCAGGTGGCCGGACTTGCCGGTCAGCCGCGAGGTGGACGAGATGAAATCGAAGTGCTCGCGCAGGCCGTGGGCCTTGAGGAAGAGATCGACGTTCTCCTCCGCATTCGAGGTGAGCACGCCGAAGGACTTCGCCCGGGAGCGCATTTCCGGGAGGATCGCGCCGATGCCCGGGATGAGCGGCAGGCGGCTGATATTGGAGCGCATCATCGAGGTTCCGCGCGACAGCAGCGTGGGGACCCGGCGCTTCGGGATTCCGAGGTGGTCGAGCAATTCAAGCAGCGAGAAATTCCGCAGTCGCGGCAGCTCTTCCGCCAACACTTCCCGCAGCGAGTAGTCGGCAGCGAGCAAGTTGTAGATCCGGCGGCTTTCCTCCAGCGTGTCGGCCAAGGTGCCATCGAAGTCGAAGATGATCGTGCGGTAGGCCATGTGAAGGTTTTGGCTAACATGAGCGCAATCCCTGCCAGCCTCAAGCATCTTGGATCATCCCGCGTTTCCCGCGGCGACCAGCGGCAAGTTCGGGTCGATGTCCGCGTCAAGCGGTGAGGTGTGGCCCTCGAAGGCCCGGAGCAGGGCGGCGAAGGCGATCATCGCGGCATTGTCCGTGCACAGCCCCGGTGTGGCGGTGGCCAGGGTGAGGCCTTCCTTCCGGCAAGCATCTTCGAATGCGGCGCGCAGGGTTTTGTTCAGGCTGACTCCGCCGGACAGGGCGATGATGTCACGTCCTGCATGCTCGGCGGCGCGGATCGTTTTCGTCACAAGCACGTCGATTACCGCTTCTTGGAATGAGGCGCACAGGTTGGCAAGATCCTCGGGCCGTGCGGTGCCGGTCTCGGGATTGCGCTCGGAAAGCGTGTAGAGGACGGCCGTCTTGAGACCGGAGAAGGAGAAGTCGAAGCCCGGCTCCTTCATCATCGAGCGCGGGAACGCGAAGGCCTGCTTGTTGCCGCCCGCCGCCGCTTTCTCGATCTCCGGTCCGCCGGGGTAGGGAAGGCCGAGCATCTTGGCGACTTTGTCGAAAGCCTCGCCCGCCGCGTCATCGCGGGTGCCGCCGAGCTTCGCATAGTGGCCGGGGCCAGCCACATCTAACAACAGGGTGTGGCCGCCGGAGACGATCAGGGCCAAGTGCGGGAGAACGATGCCGGTTTCCACGAACGGCGACAGCAGGTGGCCTTCGAGGTGGTTGATGGCGAGGAAGGGTTTGCCCGCCGCTGCGGCCATGGCTTTGGCCGCGGTGGCGCCAATCAAGAGCGACGAGGCGAGTCCCGGCCCCGAGGTGGCGGCGAAGGCATCGATATCGCGGATCGACACGCCCGCGTGCTGCATGGCCTGTTCAACGAGCGGTCGCAGGTGCAGCGAGTGATTGCGCGAGGCCACCTCGGGCACCACGCCGCCATACTGGCGATGCAGTTCGATCTGTGACGCGATTTCCGACGCGAGGATTTGCGCCGGCTTGCCGGGTTCGCCGGACAAGATGGCGACCGCGGTTTCGTCGCAGGATGACTCAAGGGCTAACAAAAGCATGGCAAATCCTCACTTGGCGTCTTGGGCCGCCTTCAGACCGGGGTCGGTCCACCCATCAAGCGTCTTCGCCTCTTCCGCTGTCAGCGAGGAGCGTCGGAACGAGAGAGCGAGTTTCTCGCGGTCGGCATTGGTGAAATTCACCTTCACGTCGGGCGTGATGCCGACGCGGTGCGGCGTCCTGCCAGACGGCGTGTGATAGGTCGCGATGGTCAGGCGCAGCGCGGTGCCGCCACCCATCGGGATGATGTTCTGCACCGAGCCCTTTCCGTAGCTTTGCTCGCCGACGATCACGGCGCGTTTGAGGTCTTGCAGGCAACCGGCGGTCAACTCGGAGGCCGAGGCCGACATGTGATCGATCAGCACGGTGATGGGATACTCGCGCTTTCGCCGCTGGCGCTCGGGCGTCTTGAGCGGCTCGCCTTGCACTTCGCCGCCGCGGCCTTGCGTGGTCACGACCGCGGTCTTCGGCGGCACGAACAGGCCGAGGATCTGCACTGTCTGCTGCAGGTCGCCGCCGGGATTGCCGCGCAGGTCGAGGATCAGGCGCTTCATGCCCTTGTCCTCCAGTTCGTCGAGAGCCGCTTCCATTTCGCGGGCGCAGCTTCCCATGAACGAGGCGAGGCGGATGTAGCCGGTGCCGGCCTCGTCCAGCAGCCAGGCGTCGGTCACCGCCTTGTCCTCGACGGCGATGTGGACCAGTTCGATCTCCACCGGCTTTGGCGCGGTGGGGGACTTCACCTTCAGCTTCGATTTTTCGCCCGGGGCCTTGCGCAGCGAGGAAAGCAGCACCGCGAGGGGCGGGGGGGGATTGCCGTCCACTTCGAGGATCGCGGAACCGGGCAACAAACCCGCTCGCGACGCGGGAGTGGCCGGGGCGATGTTGGAGAGGAAGGGACCATCATCGCGCACGCCAAGCGTGATTCCGAGCGATGGCAGGAAGGGATCGAGCGTTGGGTCCGCTTCAAGCGCCCGCGCCATTTCGGGGTGAATGAAGCTCGAAAACGGATCGAGGCTGGAAAGCATCCCTTCCAGCGCGTGGTTCACGAGCCGGTCGTAGGCGACCTTGTCGGCATCGGGGTGGCGCTGGCGGACCTGTTCGAGCACCTTCACAAACCGCTCGATCGCCGGGTAGGCGGCCTCGTCCGGGTCGGGCGGAGTCGTCGCCGGTTCCGCGAAGACGACAGCGGGCAGCAGGGCCAGTAGGAAAGCGCGCACGGCGGGACGTTAGGAGGGGCGCTGGCGTTTTGGAATCGGGAACTTCGCCGTGCAAGATTGGCAATCCGGCAACAATTGCCGGCTCCGTCGCGAATTCGGAGGACTGCTTGAAAAATGCCCGCGCCGCGTCGCGCTACTTTAGCGGTCCGCTTTTCCGATCCTCATGCATTCCCGACGAGAGTTTCTCCGACGCGCCGGCCTCCTTTCCGGAGGCTTGGGTGCCATGGCCGCCTTGCCGCCCTCCATCGCGAAGGCCTTGGGGATCGATCCCGCGCCGGGAAGCACCTTCCTCGATGCAGAGCATGTGGTGATCCTAATGCAGGAGAACCGCTCGTTCGACCATGCCTTCGGCAGCTTGCGGGGTGTCCGGGGCTTCGACGACCCGCGGGCGATCACGATTCCCGGCGGCAAGCCGGTATGGCTGCAGACCGACGACCAAGGCCGCACCTTCGCCCCCTTCGGGCTCAAGATTCACGAGACGAAGGCCACCTGGATGAGGGATCTTCCTCACGACCGGGGATCGCAGGTGGCCGCGGGCAACAAGGGGAAGCACGACCGCTGGCTGCAGGTGAAGCAGTCGGGTCACGAGGAGTACGCGGAAATGCCCTTGGCCCTCGGCTACTACGACCGCCGCGACATTCCTTTCTACCATGCCTTCGCGGACGCGTTCACGATCTGCGACCAGCACTTTTGCTCGGTGCAAACCTGCACGACGCCCAACCGCCTCTACCTCTGGACCGGCACCAGCCGCGACCCGCGGGATCCTTCGTCCAAGGCGCGGCTGAACAACAGCGAGATCGATCACGATTCGCACGCCGACTGGATGACCTTTCCCGAGCGCTTGGAGGACCACGGCATCTCGTGGGCCATCTATCAGAACGAACTCGATCAGGCGTCCGGCCTTTCGCCGGCCGAGGCTGCCTGGTTGGGGAATTTCGGCGACAACCCGATGGAATACTTCACGCAGTATCACGCGGAGTTTTCGCCGACCCGGATCGCGTTTCTGAAGGAAAGGCTGGCATCGCTGGAGCTACAGGTTTCGCAGCCGCCGGCGGAGGGGATCGCGCCCGAGGAAGACGTGACGCGACGGGAAGGGATTCAGCGGAAGATTGATGCGATCGCGGCGGAGTTGGGACGATGCTCGCCGGAAAACTTCGCGCGCTTGCCGGAGCGCGAACAGAACCTGCACCGGAAGGCGTTCATCACGAACACAGGGAGTCGGGATTACCGGACCCTCGCGACGCTCTCGTATCGCGACGGCGAGGAAGATCGCGAGGTATTCGTTCCGGAAGGCGACGTGCTGTTCCAATTCCGCCAGGACGTGAACACGGGCAAGCTGCCGATGGTCTCTTGGTTGGTGGCTCCCGAGAACTTCTCCGATCATCCCGGCGCGCCGTGGTATGGGGCGTGGTATGTCTCCGAGGTCTTGGACATCCTCACCAAAAACCCGGAGCTTTGGAAGAAGACCATCTTCATCCTCACCTACGACGAGAATGACGGCTACTTCGATCACGTGCCGCCGTTCGTGGCCCCTCACCCGGACTTTCCAGGGAGTGGCTCGGCTTCTCCGGGCCTCGATACGCGGGTGGAGTTTGACGGGAAAGGTCATCCGATCGGCCTTGGCTACCGGGTGCCGATGGTGATCGCGTCGCCGTGGAGCCGCGGCGGGCAAGTGTGCTCGCAGGTTTTCGATCACACCTCGGTGCTGCAGTTTCTCGAGGTCTTCCTCGAAAGCAAAACCGGCAAGGCGATTCGCGAGGCCAACATCGGCGCGTGGCGGCGAGCGATCTGCGGGGATCTCACCTCGGCGTTTCGCCCCCATGATGGCGGACACGATCCCCATCCGCTGCCGGTGCAGCGCGATCCATTCGTGGAGCAGATCCACCGTGCCCGGTTCAAGGAATCGCCGAGCGGGTTCAAGGAGTTGAGCGATGCCGAGATCCAAGAGGTGATTGCTCGGCCGCTTTCGAACGCTCACCTGCCGAAACAGGAGCCGGGGATGCGTCCCTCGTGTGCGCTACCTTATGAACTGCATGCGGAGGGACGGCTCAACCGCGAGACGGCCTGCTTCGAGATCGTCTTCGAAGCGGCGAATGCCGGCGCTCCTTACCACGTGTATGCACCAGGAGGCTACTATCCGGACGACGCCGCCAGCTACACCGACGCGCCCGCTCCGCTGGAAGAAGGGCGGCGCTGGTCCTTCACGGTTGTGAGCAAGGGGCGGCTTGCCTACTCGTGGCCGCTCGCGTCGTTCGAGGATGGGCGTTATCACCTCCGGACCTATGGGCCGAATGGCTTTTACCGCGAATACACCGGGGGTGCGGACGATCCTGCCGTCGAAGTGGCGTGCCGCTACGCTGGCGGGAACCTGGTTTTCGAGCTGGCTAACAACGGCGTCGGGGCGGCGGAGGTGGTGATTGCCGACCAAGCCTATGGTGCCAAGGTCGTGAAACGCCGGCTGGTTCCGGGAGAGCGGCAGACACTCCCGGTCGAACTCGCGGAAAGCTACCGCTGGTATGACCTCGTGGTCGCGGTGACCGGCGCCAACGGTTTTTCCCGGCGCTACGCAGGCAGGGTGGAAAACGGGCAGCTGGGGATGAGCGATCCCCTGATCGGTCGCAACGGAGCGACATCGGCGCAAGCCGGCCAGCCGGATCTCAAGGCGCGGCCGGATTGAGAGACGGGGTGCTGTAGAGCCGGGATGGGCCTGAACAACGAAATACGTAGTAGTTCCAGCCCCGTTGCTCCCCTACAGGGAGCCAATCGAGCCGCTGAAGGTCCCGGGGCT
>CBKZPU010000072.1:0-24091 GCA_966696705.1 uncultured Verrucomicrobiaceae bacterium
CTGCTATGGCACGCAGCGCTCTGGAGGGAAATCCTTCCCCAGCCTCCCTAACACCCCCCCGGTGCCATGAAATCAACCGCCAGTCGCACAGCCTTGGCTTGGGCCAATGCGCTCCTGCTGTCCGTCGCCCACGCCGGACCGGGCACCGCTGTCGGCGAGCCGGTGCCGGAGGTGAAGGTGACCGCCGTGCCGGAGCCGTCGCCCCTCTTTCTGTTGGCTGGCGCGATGGCCGTGCTGTTCCTGCTGATGCGAAAAGGCGGTCCGCGTTAGTCGTCCGGGCGATTCCGCTTCGCCACCGCCAGCAGGTTTTGCTCCAGCGCCTCCGGCCAATCGAGCGACTTGAGGCTCTTTTCGTCGCCCCAATCCGGGCTCAGGGCGAGCAGTTCTTGGAAGGCTTGGTCGGCGCGGCCGGTGCGGCCGGTTTGTTCCGCGGCGCAGAGGAGCATGGCCATGGCGGTCTGCTTCTGGTCATCCGGGAAAGGAATCGTGAAGCCGTGTTCCAGCATCACCCCGGCGTCCTCCGGATGCGAGGTGGTCAGCAGCAGCCAGGCGGCATCCAGGGCAAAGCCCGCGTCGGCGGGGAAGCGGCCCTTGCCGCGGTTCAGCAGCTCGAGCGCGGCGGCGTCTTGCATGTCCTCCAGCACGCATCGCGCGGCGTGGAGATAGTCGCTTGAGGTGATTTCGACCTTGTCGTTGTCGAGGAGTTGCAACCATCGCGCATAGGCGGAAGTAAAGTCACCTTGCGTCATGAACGAGCGGGCCTCGATGCGCAGGCAGTCGGGATGCGAGGCCCCGGTGAGGCGGGCGCGATCAACCATCCGGGTGACGAGTTCCACCGACTCGACATCGTCGGCCAAGGGGAGGGCGCAGGCGACCAGGGCCTCGCGAACGCGCTTCACGCCGAAGGTGACGGTGGCCTCCTTCTCCAAAAGCCGTTCGCCGAGCGCGCGCAGATCCTCGATGCTCGCGTCCGGCGGAGCCTTGAGGGTCGCGGCCATCTGGCTCAGCTCGTCGAGGAACGCGTCCGACTCTTCCCAATGCATGACGGCTTCCCAGCCGCCCCAATCGCTGGACTCTTCGAGCTCGCGGAAGTCGGGCAGTTCGCCGGGCCACAGCGCGAAAACCTCCGCCTTCTTGCCCTCCGCCCACAGCACCCGGGCAGTGGCGTAGTCGCGGACCGGCGGTGGCAGGTCCTTGGCCAAGCGGAGTCCGGTGGCAATGGCGGCGGGATCATTGGCGTGCAGGGCCGCGTGCAGGGCCGCGATCGCGGCACGGCCTCGGCCGTCCACTGCCGTCATCGTGCGCTCCACGCGAGCCGCGAGCGGTTCTTCGCTTGGCAGGTTGACCCATGCCGCGCGGAGCCACGGCGACCCCAATGCATCGAGCGATTTCTCCAGCGCCGTCGGGCAGGTCGTGGCAAGGCGGGAGGCGATGAGGAAGTGCGCTTGTGCCAGAGTCAGGGCGGTATCGTCCGGAATCTTGCCGGTCAGGAATTCCGCCGCTTTGGCCACCTCGCCACGGAACGCGAGTGCCTCGGCGTGATCGAGCGTGTGTCCGGGGCTGGGCTCGGCTTCCCAAGCCATCAAGGTCGCCGCGACGCGCGCATCGAGCAGGGCCAAGGCGGCGGGGCGCTTGCCCAGTTCATCGATCAGCTTGATCCGCCAGTCGCTTTGCTCGCCGTCGTCGAGCGCCTTGCGCAGTACTTCGAGCGCCGCGGGCTCGAGTTTTGCCAGCGCCTCGAAGTCGAGTTCGGGAAAGTCCTCGCGGGCATCCTCGTTCGTGAGCGCCTTGCCGGCATTGGCGCTTCGGAGAACGAGCCACGCGGCTTGCTTCAAATCGACAGTCGCCATCGGATCGCCGGCGAGCCGGTGGAGGTGCCCGATGTCATCGTCGTGCGGTAGGTCCACCTCCGCGTCTTGCTCGTGGCCCGCTGCTTCGCCGCGCAGCCAGGTAAAAAAACGGTCGTCGGAGCGACCGACGAGACTGCGAATGTAGCCACGGAACCACGGATGATCCTTGCCGAGATCGGCGGCCCAGCGGGCGATGCGCTGGCTTTCCCCGCCGCCAAGCGCCAGCCGCTCCCAGACCGGTTCCCACGCCGCCGGAGCGCTGGCTCGTGGCGCGAGGGTGGCGAGTTTGGCGAGCAAATCCTTGGCACCCGGCAACAGCGACCCGGCGGCTTTGGCATCGATCGACTTGGCCAGCTCGTGACGGGCCTGCGGCTTGATCGCGGCAAGCGCGCGCGAGCCATCGGCGAATCGCATCCCGGCGAGGCATTCGGAAAGTCCGCGCAAGGCGGCGAACTGCGAGGCATCCAGCCCCTCCATGCGCGCGAGCGGCACGAAGGCCTCAATGGCACCCGTCAACGAAAGCCCGGCCATCCCGTCCTTTTCCGAGAAGCCCGGAGCCACGTCCGCCGACGGCAAGGTGAGGCCGCTCGCCAGCCGCCGGCCGGAGCGGAGCGACCAGACATCGAGTTGGCGGCCACGGCGATAGGCGAGCCAGCCGCGCGCGGGATCATCGGCCCAGGCGGACATGTCCTTTTCCCAGCCGGCATCATCGGTCGTCCGCGCGACCGGCAACGTGAGGACCGGCGAAAAATCGCGCGCGTCGAACACACTCACGGCGCTGCCCGTCGCCACCCCGAGCAACTCGCGGCCGGAGAGGTAGTGCAGCGAATTGGCATCGACCACCGGCAACGTCGCCACATGGTGGAAGCCATCCTTTTCCACATCCGCGATGACCACTTCCATCGCACCGATCGCGGCGACGCGATGACGGTCGCCGAGGAAGCTTACCGAGCGGATCTCGGAGACCGGTTCCAAGTCCGTGAGGATCTCGCCGGTCGCGGCATCCGACACCACCATGCCGGCGGAGGAATAGCCGCCGGAGCCCGCGCTGTAGCCGGCTTGCACGACGAAAGCTCCGTCAGCCGGCAGCGCGACATCGCTCACCCACATCCAGCCGGGATGGCGCTGGATGGGCGTGACGTGGTCGCCTTCCTTTGCCTTCAGCCGCCAATCGCGGCCGCGTTCTTGGATCTCCGAGGTGGCGTTTCCGCCGACCGTCTTCCAACCGCCTTCGCCTTCATCCACCCGAATCTCCTTCGCCGGGGGCAGGGCATGGCCCAGCGGCTCCAGAAACTCGTGGACCGTCAGCATCCCGGAGGCCGTGCCCACGGCGACCCGGTTGCCGGAAGCTGCCACGGACTCGATCTGCGACTCGGCGCGAATGGGCATGCGCGCCGCGTTGAGGTCAGTGTTTTCCAACAACGAACCCGTGACCCGCAGCGGCGGCGGAGTCCCGGCGGGCTGGCCGAACATATTCTGCCAGAAGGGCGACTCCCAATTCGCCCACGGAAAGCGTTCGGCAAGCGCGGTGGGGGAAGCCCAGCCATCATCGGCGGTCAGAGAGCGCAAGCTGGTCTCGATCCGGCCGTTTTCGTCGCGGATCTCGATGAGCTGATGACGCGGTTCGTCGTGATCTTCCTGGGGAAAGGCGGCGAGGAGTTGGCTGCCATCGGGACTGAAGACCGCGAAGTCGAACGGTGTCTCGACTTTTCCATGGCGCTCCGCGGCATCCGGCCGGATGGGCATTTCAATGAGCGCGCCATCCGCCGCGATGGCGCGCAGCCGGGTCCGGTCGAGCTGGGCGGCAAGCGGCGCGGCGCCGGTGGGCGGCAACGGCTCGGACTCCCGCACGGTTTGGCCGCTGGTGGCAGCGATGATGCGCCAGACGAAATTCGAGGAGGCGGGGCTGCCGGGAGCCGGATTGGCGGGATAGGCGAGCAGCGCGCCATTGACCGACCACGCGAAGCAGGTGGCGGGAATCTTGTGGGCTCGCGTGACCGGCAAGTGCGCGATCACCTGCATCGTTTCGGCGTCGCAAAGGAAGGCGTCGCCGAGGAACTTGTAGTCGCGCTGGATGATCAGGTGTTTCCCGCCGGGAGCGACCGAAAGGGTCAACGTGATCTCGCCCCAATGCGGGGCCAGCATCGAGGAGATCGCAGGCTTTGTAAGATCCCAGCGCAGCGTGGTATTGAAGCCCTCGCCGCTGGAACTCGAGTCGGTGGCGGCGAAGAGGGTGTCGCGGTCCCCGCCGAAGGACAGCATGCGCACCGGCTGCGGGTGCTTGAGCGATAGCTCGGGAAAGTTCCACGCGGTGTGCCGCAGGGTTTCTAACAAGAGCGCCTGGGCATCGGGGTTCTTCGGGTCGCTTTCGAGCGACGCGAGCAGGAAGGGCAGCGCTTCATCGGGCGACCCGGACGCAACGCGGGCGGCCCCCGAGTCGAAGTCCGCCGCGGCGAGCGAGCGGCGCGTTTCGGCGGCCGCGGTGTTGGCTTTTTCCTCGGCGGTCTCTGCTTGGCGCTGCTTGTTGCGTGCGACCACGCCCAGCGCACCGGCGGTTAAGGCGAGCACGGCGAAGACGGCGGTGGCTCCTTGGAAGAGCCGCAGCTTGCGCCGGGCGCGGAGGCGCGAGAGCCGGACGAGTTCGCCTTCGTCTTCACTCAAGCGGAAGACACCGCTGACGACAACGCGTTCGGCTTCGGCAAGCCGGCCTTCGGTGAGAAAGAACCTTGGTGAGCGGTTGCCATCGGTCCACAGCCGCGTCGCATCCTCCAGCCGGCGGCGGGCGAGCAGCAGGTCGCGGTGGTCCTCGATCCACTGTTTCAGCACCGGCCAATGGGTGATCAGCGCCTCGTGGGCGAGCGTCACCGTGGCGGTGTCGTGCTCGCTGCCGGTGACCAGCAGCTTGGCCTCGATGAAGGCGGTCAGGAATGCCGGCGCTCCGGGGTGGACTTCGCGAAGCTCCGGGAGCTTCGCGCGACGGCGGGTGGCCGGGCCCTCGTTCGACGCATCGAGCGTGACCAATTCGCCGAAGATCTGTTTCGCCGCCTCGCGGCGGGTTTCCGATGGCAAGCCATCATACGTTTCCTGCGCGCGCCGGGCGATGGCTCCGGCGAGTCCGCCGAGTTCCTCGTAGGCGGCCCACGCGAGCACGTTGTCGCGGCGTCGCTGATAGAGTTCTTCCAAGGTGAACTCTAACAAAGGAAGCGCGTCGTGCGCGTCCGCGGCGTCCTGATAGATTTGCTCGGAAAGATCGCGGCCGGTTTCCGGATGTCGCTCGAACTGCAAGCCCGCGGCGAGCGCCGGGTAGCGGATGATCTGGTGCAGCTCCGGCAACTCCGGCGGGCTGAGGATGTAGCCGCCGCCGTGGCGCACGAGTTGGAACAAGTCGCGATGCTCCGGCACGCGCGGGAAGAACTCGCTGCGCATCGTGGCCACCACCCAGACGCGGCGCGACATCGCCAGCGCGGCGAGCACATGGAAATACGCGTCGCGCATCTCCGCCGTCACGCCACTGGCGGTGAAGATTTCCTCGAGCTGGTCGATGAGGATGAGCAGGTGGGCCGGCTTGCCCGCCTTCACGCGATCAAGCCCCGCGACGATGGCCGCGATGGCGAAAACCAGATCCTCCGGCTTGGCGAACATCAACGCCAGCCGTGCCGTGTCCCACACCGGTCCGGCCGCTTTGGCCACCGGCTGCGGCTGCTTGCCCTTGCGCTTCTTTTTTGAAGTCGAAGGAGCAGGCGCGGGTGCTGCCTTGCCGGAGGTGTCGCGCATTTTTCCGAGATCCGGCACGGCTTCGACGATGGCGCGGGCCAGCGTTTCGAGCGGTGGCGTATCGCCTTCCACCGGCAGCAGGCAGGTGCCGCACCATTCGCCGACTTCGTGCAGGTAGCCATCGGCTGTGAGGCGTGGTGCCAAGCCGGCACGCATCAGCGACGACTTGCCGTAGCCCGATCCGCCATAGATCAGCAGGAAGGCGTGGCCCGCGGCGTGGTTCTCCTTGAGCTTTGCCAAGGCCTCGGCGATCGGCCGGTTGCGGCCGAAGAACAGCGGCGCGTCGTCGAAGTCAAAGGTGCCCAGCCCCTTGAACGGCGAGCCTTCCAAGGGCAGCGGCCGCACCGCGTCCTCCGAAAGGCCGCTTTGCAACCGGATGTGGCGCAGCAGCAGCTTTTCGAGGTGTTGCTCGAACAGCGCCATGAACTCGTCCACCGTTTCATACGGCGAGAAGGCGCGGCGGATGGTCTTGTCCTTGTTGAAGAAGAAGCGCTCGCAGAAGGCATCGAGCTTCTTCTTCTGTTCGCGCTTTGCCCCTTCGTCGCCGCCGGGCGGCGGCTCGCTCATCCGGCGATAGACCAGGATGTCCGGCTTGGCCTTCGCGTCCTTGGCCGCCGCGCGCTCCTCGAAGGCCTCGGTCGCTTCCTCCAACTCCCACTCCGTGCCGGAGTCGAAGCGGGTGCCGTCCTTGCGGTTGCACTGCGACGGCAGCGGCGAGCCGAGCCGTGACCACAGGATGCAGACGAACAGGTCGCACTCCGACGGGCGGATCAGCTCCTCGTTGAAATGGGCGGTGGCCCGCAGCGGCTCCTTTTCCCACAGCACCGGCTCCAGCCGGATGAAGTTCCAATAGCGCGCCTGCAATCGCTCCACGATCCTCCCGACGGCCTGGCGTTCATCTCGAACGTCGCCGGGTGAGCTGACAAAGAGCGTGAGGGTCTGCATCCCGCGCAGAGTAAAAACCGCCGCGGCCCGGATTTCTAACCGGGAAATTCGGAAATTGGACCGCGCCAAGGAAGGCGGCGACAGGGCGCCCTCATTTTGAACCGCCGCACCCGTAGCCGGAGGCCCGGATTGCGCGCAGCCTGCTGCCGCTCGATGCCAGCAGCCCTGCTGCGGGGAAGTTCGGGAAGATTGGGAGCACAACGAAACGAGCGAAACGGACGAAATTCGGACGAGTGGAGGGCGGGCCGCCCTTACCCACGCTGCCGCGCGGATCCCTGCCTTCAGGCTCTTCCAGAATGAGGTGCCCTCGGAGGCGGCGACCCGAATCGTTGACGCGTTGCATCCCGCCCGTCAGTTTGCCTGGATCATGGAATCACCGCCAACCGGACCAGGCCGGACCCTGATCATGACTCGCGCAGGAGCGATCGGGATCGCGCTGGGTTTGATCTGCATGAGCTTCATCGCCGGGTGGGTCCTTTCCCGCCTCGGCGGGATGAAGATGGTAGAGGCGGGAATTGCCGCCGCGGAGGCCCAGCACGAGGATGAGGTGAAGGATCTGAGGGAACAGGCCTTCGTTCCTTATTTCAATCAGGTCGGGCCCGATGGCCTGCCGGTGGATCAAGGGGTGGCGTTGCGCGACTTCCGGCCCAACAGCGAAGACTCGGTGACCTTTTCCAAGATCGACGTGGGTCGCAATCCCCGGCCGGACCAGTACATCAAGATCGAGGGAAGTGGAGCAATCACGCTTTCGGACAGCGCGGGAACGAGGCAGGTCGCGACTCTCGGCGAAGCGCGTTGTGCCGAGTTCTTCCGGAAAGTGATTTCGAGTGGACTTGCCGGCTACTCCGAGGAAGCAGTGCAGTTGAAGCAGATGCTTCGGCGGTTCGACAGCGCTTCGCACGTCTGCTTCGCTCCGACTACCCGCATTCGGATTGTGATCGGGGAGCTAAAAGTGAATCGCGAGTTCGATCTCTACGTTCCAGATGTGCTCTCGAGGGACTTTCCCGACATCATCGAGTATCGCGCGGCTGTGGAGATTGAGAAAGAGATCCTCAGTTTCATCCCATGATCGAAGTCGGAAAAGCATGCCTCGCGGACGGAAAGCGGATTGCCGACATCCAGGTCGCCGGGTGGCAGGCCGGTTATCGGGGCATTCTTCCGGACAGTTATTTGGATCGTTTGAATCCGGAGGCCCGGGTGCCGGTGTGGGAGCGATTCATCCGGGATGAGGAAGGGATCCTGTTCGTGGCACGATCCGGGCCGGACCTGTCAGGCTTCTGCCACCTGATCCCGTCGCGGGATGAAGACGGGGAATGCGCCGCCGAAATAGCAGCCATCTATGTCGATCCCCGGCACTGGCGAAAGGGCTGCGGAAGACAATTGATCGAGGCCGCTCTTGCTTCAGCGACCGAGCAAGGGTTCAGCAGCCTGACCCTGTGGGTGTTGACCGAGAATTCACGAGGGCGTGGCTTCTATGAGGCCATGGGAATGCAGCCGGACGGGGTCCTCAAAACCGAAGAGCGGCCGGATTGTATCCTGCATGAGATGCGCTATCGGACGGAACTGATCCGCCCGGGGGATTGAAGTCCTGTATTCGACTGGGTGATGGCCCGCTCGCGATTCCTCAGCGCTTGCGGGTCATGGTGAAGTTCTCACCGAGGTCGAGGTTTCTGCAGACGATGCGGTCCGCAGTCACGCTGAGGATCCGGTCGCGGAACACCTTGCCGAGTGGAAAAGCATCGGGCGTGGGGCTCTTCACGTCGTAGCTGAGGTAGGTGTCGCCCTCGACGCGCCACTTGCTGGTGAAGGGCGTCGCGGGCATCACGACGCTGACGCCGGAACCACGCTTCTTCAGGCGGGTCGTGCCCTTGGCGGTGCCGTCGCGGTGAAAGGTCTTTTCATTCGTGACGATCGAATCGCCGATGCGGATTTCGCTGTGCCACGTGCCCGGCACGGTGGCGGTGAATTGCCGGCCCAGTTCGCCATCGGGCAAGCGCGAGCCGGATGGGACGCAGGAAGCAAGCCCCGCGATGGCGAGGAGATGGGGGAGGTAGCGCGTCATTCCTTCGGGCGGTCGGCGATCTGGCTGATCGGATAGACGTCGCCGGCCTTTTGCGCGCGGCGGTAAAGGTCGGCTCCCATTTTCGCGGCGGCCTCCTCGACCCGCGCGGGCGGCGCGGTCGCGCGCATGACGACGAGCGGCACGTAGGCGGCGATCGTCTTGCCGCTCTTGGTTTTGGCCTCGCCGACCAGACCGGTGACGATGACCGCGGCATCGCCCTTGCCTTCCAGCTCGGGGAAGTATTTCCAGATCAGGGTTTCAGGCGTCGTGCCCTCCAGCAGCGTTTCATTGATCGCCATCACCTGCGAGCGCTTCGGCTCGCCACCCTTCGGCACGCCGCGAATGCCAATGATCACCGGCTCGCCCGAGGGCGTGGAAACCGGGGCGATCGCCGTGTGCGCGCACGAGGCGAGAAACACGGCGAATAGCAGGGTGATGACATGACGCATGGTGCCGCAGACAACACCTCCTGCCGGCGATCCACAAGCCGGAACGTCCCGGCGGCTACTCCGGCAGGGCCTCGATGCGGAAGAACAACCTCTCTTCCGCAACCGGCGGGAGATAGGTGACGGTCACCGTTTCGTATTCCGTGCCGGGGATCGGCGTGCGGGTCAGGTTCGTGATGCCGGGGTCGGGATCGGTCCAACCGGTCAGGTCGTTGCCGACCTGCACTTGATAGACCGCGCCGGCGGGAGCCTGACGGGCGGTGTAGCTGAGGGTCACGCTGCCGTCCGCCGCGCGGTTGAGGGGGACCGGGAAAACATTTGGTTCCAGCGGATCGCCGCCGAAGGCAAACTCCCCGAAGTTGCTGGTGCCGTCGTGTTCCGGATCCAAGTCGGCACCGTGGAGATGGGACAAGCCCGGCAGCCAATCGGCCAGCCATTGCTCGTAGGGCGGAAGGGCATCGCTTTCCTGGAACAGGTCGAGGACTTCCGCGGCCGACAACACGCGGTTGTGAATGCGGATCTGATCGAGATCGCCCTCGTAACTGGTGCCGGCGTTGCCCGGCGTGGCGCCGATACACAGGACCGGGTTGGCATTGAGCGTGTCGATGCTGCCGGTGCGGGTCGCTTCGAGCGCGCCGTTGATGTAGATCTTCATCTCGCCGCTCGACTTCACGCGGGTGCAGGCGACGTGGACCCAATCGCCGGTGTCCACCGCGCTGGTGGCGTGGAGAATCATGTTCGCCGCACCAGAGGCGTTGCCGGTCTGGAAGGAGATGCGGTTGACGTTGTTCTCGCGGGTGCCGGCGATCAGGAAGTCATGGGTCGGCCCGCCGCTGTCGGCATGGATGATGGCCAGGCCGGCCGGTGGATTGGAGGTCACTGGGAACGCGCGGGAGGTGCGCATCCAGAAGCTCACGGTGAAGTCGTCGGGCGCGACGTTGCCCATAGTGATGCGCTCGTCGGTGTTGTCGAAGTGCAGGGCGCCACCGACTTTCCCGGCGATTCGGTCGGCCGGCTCCATGTCCACCAGCGTGCCGTGGTTTTCCTCCGGCGAGCTGTCGTTTGCGGAGCTGCCCGCGCTTTCATCGAGCTTCAGCCACGCGATCAAGCCGGGGTCGTCGATGACCACGGTGTGCGTGGCCGAGGCGTAGTTGCCGTGGCCGCTGCCCTGCGCTTTGTTGGCCGGCAGGCTCACGACGATGTTGTCGAATCCGTGCGGCGTGATCGACAGGACATAGTCCGCGCCGCTGCCGGTCAGGCCGGTGGCACTGCCTCCGTCGATGGAGAAATCATCGGCGGCGAGGCCGGTGACCGCTTCGGAGAAGTGCACGTCCACCTGGAAGGGGCCTCCCGCCCTGGCGGGAGCGGCAAGCTCCACGCCAGGGGCGGATGGCAGGGAGAGAATCCAATCGGCGATGACTTGCGCCGCCTGTTCGTCCACCACATTCCTGGCCAGCGGAGGCATCTTCATCGGGCCGGTGGTGCCGTGGCGGATCTTCAGCATCGAAAGGTCGAGATCCCCGGGCGTGATGACCTTTTCGGACGCGGGTTCGACGAGGGGTCCGTGGATCAATCCTTGCCCGGCCAGCGGCGTGGTGAAACGAGCGTCGAAACGCGCGCGCACGCCATCCGGCTGGTGGCAATGCGAGCAGTTCGAATCCAAGTACGAGCGGACTCGTACTTCGAGTGACGCGCTGGAGTCGGCGATGTGGCGGCTCTTCAGGAACCACGGCAGGTGCTCCGGCCGGTAGTTCGAGTCGAACCAGCCGAGGTCCGCCAGCGTCTCAAGTTGGTTCGCGGTGCGACCGGTTTTATCGTAAGTGAAATCGCCATTGAGTTGCCACGTTTTGGGGCCGAGCACGTGGCCGGCATTGGCATTGTGGCAGACGCGGCAGTCGGTGCGGCTCGGGTAGTCCCACTGCTGGACACGAGTGCCGCCGCTGGCCTCGGTGATGGTGATGCTTTCACTCAAGCCGCCGGGAAGAAGATCGGCATCGCTGCCATCGGCCCGCCACTTGTAGGTCACACCATACGGCTCGCCGGTCGCGGGCATGACGATGAAGCGGGTTTCCAGCCGCTGGTGCACCGAAGGGTCCGTTTCATCGGTCGCCAGCTCGAAGTGCTTGATGAAAACCGTGCCGGCCGGGAACGACCACGGGCCTTCCGGATCGAAGCCGATCTTTTCCTGCGGCGAGTTGTGGGTGCCGTCGTTCGGCAGTGCGATCCAGCGCTTCTTCGCCGAGGCGTCCGACCACAGCGGCGCATTCACCGTGTAGGGAATCACGCCGGGAGCGGGATCGAGCGTGGCGAGATCGGAGAACGCGCCGGTCTCCGAAAGCAACGCCGGTGGATTGGCCACGACCACCACTGGCTGCCACGGCTGGGTGGCATAGAGGAACTGGCTCGGGCTGAGAACCGTATTGGCGATGCGGATTTCGTCGAAGGTGGCATCGGCGACCCAATCGGCGAAGTTGCGGTTGAACATGCCACGGCCGATCGACCATGCGCCAGATTGGAGGTTGCCGACGTAGCCGGTGGCTTGGCCCAGTTGAACGTAGCTCCCGCCCTCGTAAGAATAGACGGTCAACGTGCCGGCGGAAACATCGCCGACGATGGCGAGGTGATACCAGCGGTCGGTGGTTTCAAAGATCGAGTCGTCGAAAACTTCGATGGCGTTCGAGCGCCACTGCTGGGTCGCCGGATCGAGCGTGCGAACGTTGAGAAAGAGGTCGCCATTGTCCAGCGGCACGCCGGGGTTGGCCGTGCTGTCGTTGCGCCCCCAGCGCATCAGCCGGAAGGGCTGGATCGGCGGGCCATACTCGCCGCCTTCCGGGACGACGCCGGTGGCACCGTCGAGACCGAGGAAGCATTGGTAGCCGCCACCCAGCGTGCCAGCCACGGGCTTGAAACTGAGCTCGATGGTGAAGTCGTCGAGCCGGCCCAGCTTCTCCGCCATGTAAAGGTCGCCGTTCGCATTGCCGGGATAGCCATTGCCATCGCTCGCGCCGACAATGCGGACGCCGGAGGCATTGGCCGTGGTGCCCGCCGGGTTGAGCCCGTTCGATACCGCGTAGCGGACGTTACCGGAAGTGGTGTTGTCGTCCCACGTGAGCATCTTGATGCCGTTGTCGATTCCATCGGCGGTGCCGTTGGTGGGGTTGTCGGAAACGTAGCCGGAGGTATTCGAGGGATGCTGGTCCTCGAAGCGATACCACACCGGGTTGGTGGTCGCGGGCGGCACCAGCGCGAGTTTCATGAAGCGGCCGCGGCTGCCGGTCCCGTTGATCTTGATGAAGACCGGCTCGCCCGCCTGGTCTCTGCCAATGGTCGAGGTGCCGCCATAGACGCTGCCGCTCGGCACGTCGGTCAGGTGGGTCGCGGTGGCGGTGGTGCCGTCGCCACTGAGGGTGAAGGCGCGGACGCGACCGCTGACATTGTCCACCGTGAGGAATTTCCCGACGAGGTCCGGATGAACCGCGCCACGATAGACGAAGCCTCCGACCTGGCAGCCATCCGGGCCCGCGGCGTGCAAGACGTCCCACACCGGCGCGGTCAGCGTGCCGTGGATCGTCGCGGGCTGCGATTTCGGTCCGGCGACGCTGCCTTCACGGAAGGGCCAGCCGTAATTGGCGCCGGGGGCGAGAATGCTCAGTTCCTCGCTGGTGTCTTGGCCGCTTTCCCCGATCCAAGTCGTATTACTAGCCGCATCGTACGAAAACCGGTATGGCTGCCGGAGGCCGAGCGCGTAGAACTCTTCGAGGTATTGCTTGCCCGGGGTGATGAAGGGGTTGCCCGCGGGAATCGAGTAGTTCGCGGTGAAACTGTCCGGCCAGCCGGAAGGCATCGGAAGTTGTGCCGGCTGGCGACGCGCGGTCACCGGCTGGTTGCCCGGCTTGTTGTCCACGTCGATGCGCAGGATGCCGGAGAAAAGGCGGTCATCGATTTTCTGGCCGACATTGTATTGATCGTTCGCGCCGCCTTCATCGCCGATCGCGACGTAGAGGTAGCCGTCCGGCCCGAACATCATGCAGCCGCTGTCGTGGAATTGCTGGCGGTCATACTGCTGGATCAGCACCAGCTCGCTGTCCGGATCGGCCGCCTGGGTACCGTCCGGCACGGTGAAGCGCGACAAGCGCCAGTAGGCCTCGTTGCCATTGCCGCCGGAAGCGGGAGCCCACTTGTAGGTGACATAGACGAAGCCGCGGTTCGGATTTCCCGCGACGCCGAAGCTCGGGTGAAACTCCAGCCACGTCATCCCGCAGTCGCTCGAAGTGAAGGTCCGCGAGCGCAAGTCCAGGAAGGTCCCGGTGGTGGCCGCCGCCGCGTTGTCCTCGAACAAAAAGATCCGCCCCTCCTTGGCGACGCACGCCAGCTTGTTCGTCCCCGGATAGGGGGTCAGGTGCATCGGCAGGTTGATGTTGATGCCCGTGTAGGTCTCCTGGACCGTCCACTCGCCCGCCGAACTTGGCTCCACGGCGGGGAAATTGTCGTTCAAGTACGGGCCAATCGCCTCCGGGGCGTCGAGCCCGGGCTGGGCGGACGCACTTCCAGCCACGAGAAGGCTCGCGGTCGCACGAACAAGGGACGTCACGGCCAGGGACCGGCCTGCCCGGACGAGGGCGCTGAGGGACATGGGTTTTGGTTGGGCCCGGGGGGCGGGTCACCCATAAATACGTTCGTTTGATTTGGCAAACGTGTTATTACTGGGATCCCCCAGGGATTCGCGCGCGAAAGGCGGTTTCCACAGATCCGGCGGCTCGACTTTTCGCCGGCCGCCCTAAGCTCGGGCTGCGGGCCTTGTTCCGCGAATAGCCTCGATCGCAAGCATCACCGCCTCGCCCGTGCTGGGAGAGGGCAGGTCAAAGTCGCCGTTTCTTCCAAATCCCGCCACCGCGTCGCGGATGGCTTCGCGCACCGAGATCGCCAGCATCAGCGGCGGCTCCCCGACCGCCTTGCTGCCATGGATAGTCCGCGCTTGGGTGGCATCCTTGAGCAGCGCGACGCGGAAATCCTCCGGCGCGTCGCTGATCGTGGGAATCGCATAGGTGCTCGCGCTGTGGGTCAGCAGGATGCCGCGGTCGCTCCACTTCAGCTCCTCGCAGGTCAGCCAGCCCATGCCCTGCACGAAGCCGCCCTCGATCTGCCCGCGATCGACCGCCGGGTTCAGCGAGTCGCCGACGTCGTGGAGGATATCGACGCGCTTCACCCGGTGCATGCCGGTGAAGCCATCGACCTCCACCTCGCTCACGGCCGCGCCGCAAGCGAAGTAGTGGAAGGGCCGGCCCCTGCCGACGCTCCAGTCCCACTTCAAATCCGGCGTTGCATAAAAGCCGGCGGCCGAGAGGGAAATCCGGCGGGTGTAGGCAATGCCCGCCAACTGGCCGATGGGCACGCTGCCCACCGGCCCTTTCGCGTCGCCATCTTCGAAAACGATCTCCTCCGGCTGGCAATCCAGCTTTTCCGCGGCGAGCGGTGCGAGGCGTTCGCGCAGTTGCCGGCAAGCGTCAGCCACGGCCATGCCATTGAGGTCCGATCCCGAACTCGCGGCGGTGGCGGAGGTGTTCGGCACCTTGTCGGTGCGCGTGTGCATGAGGCGGATCCGCTCCGCCGGCAGGCCTAGCTCCTTCATGGCCACGCAGAGGATCTTCGTGTGCAAGCCTTGGCCCATCTCGGTGCCACCGTGATTCACCTGCACCGATCCGTCCGTGTACATCAGCACCAGCGCTCCGGCCTGGTTGTAGTGGGTGAGCGTGAAGCTGATGCCGAACTTCACCGGGGTGATCGCCAGGCCGCGCTTGCGGTGGGGATGAGTGGTGTTCCAAGCATCGACGTCTATCCTGCGCTTCGCGAACTCCGAGGTTTCTAGTAGTTCACCCCAGATCCGCTGGATGCGGTTGTCGCCGATCTCCTCGCCATAGTGGGTGGTATTGGTCTCGCCGCTGCCGTGGTAGAAGTTCCGCTCGCGGATCTCCTCCGGTGCGAGGCCGAGCTTCAGCGCGATGCGGCCGAGGATTTCCTCGATGACCAGCATCCCCTGCGGTCCGCCGAAGCCGCGGAAGGCGGTGTTCGATGCGGTGTGGGTCTTCGCGACGCGACCCTCGAAGCGCTCGTGCGGGATGTAGTAGGCATTGTCCAGATGGAAGATCGCCCGGTCGGTCACGGGCTGCGAGAGATCGAGCGACCAGCCGCCGTCGGAGAAGAGCTTCACGTCCAGCGCGTGCAGCTTTCCCGCATTGTCATAACCGGCGCGGTAGCGTGCGAGGAAGGGATGGCGCTTGCCGGTGGAAATCATGTCCTCGTCGCGGTCGAGTTGCCAGCGCACCGGCTTGCCGGTCTTTACTGCAGCCAATGCGCACAACGCGGCGATGGCATTGCCCTGCGTTTCCTTTCCGCCGAAGCCACCGCCCATGCGCGGCGACTCGACCACCACACGGTGGCGCGACAGACCGAGCACCTCCGCGACGACCGTCTGGATCTCCGAGGGATGCTGGGTGGAGCTCTCGACAAGCACGCCGCCCTCGCCATCGCCCTCCGCCCAAGCGGCGTGGGTCTCCAGATAGAAATGCTCCTGCCCGCCGAAGCCGAACTCGCCTTCTAACAGATGTGGCGATTCCTCCAATCCCGTCTCCACGTCGCCGCGAGCCAACACGTGGGGATCGGTGTGGAAGGAGTCCGCGGCGATGGCTTGGGCGATGCCTAACAAGGGTGGCAACTCATCGATCTCGACGGCTGCCTTCTCCGCGGCAAGGCGGCAGGCTTCGAGCGATTCGCCGACGACCAGCGCGATGGCTTGGCCGTGAAAGAGAATCTCATGCTCGGCGAGCAAGGGCTCGTCGTGGCGAACCGGTCCGCTGTTGTTGGCTCCGGGAATGTCTCCCGCGGTCAGCACCGCTGACACGCCGGGCGACGATCTCACCGCGGCGAGATCAATACGGCGGATCGTTCCATGGGCGACCTTCGAGCGAATCGCCCACACTTCCAGCATCGGGCGTCCCAGGGCGGTATCGTGGACGTAACGTGCTCCGCCGGTGACATGGCCGATCGCGCTTTCATGAGGGATGGGGTAGGGGCGAGCGCCCTCGCTCGTCCGCGAGGCACGGGAACTGCCCGCGTCGAAGGACCATTCCGGTCGGCCGGGGGCGTCCGACCCTACCTTGGCGACAAACTTTTCGAACAAGCATCTCACCGCCGCCCGGCGGTAGGCGGCGCTGCCACGCACGTCATCGAGCGGGGTGAAGGTCTTATCTAACAGATCGATCACATCGTCATGCGCGGCGAGCGGTCGTCCGATGAGCGCGGCTTCCGCGGCGGCCGCGCGCACGGGCCGTTCCGCCACGCCGCCGAAGGCGAGCCGCGCTTCGGTGACGAGGCCCGCGGCATCGGTGGCGATGCGGATGCCCGCGGCGACGATTGAGATGTCCATTTCACGGCGCTTTGAGACTTTGAAGAAGGCCACGCGACCAAGCGGTTTTCGCGGGAGGCGGATGGCGCGGATCAGTTCGTCCGGGAGCAGCACCGTTTTGCGGTAGCCGGTGAAGAAGTCGGCAATCGCCACCTCGCGTTCGCCATCGGACGAGACGAGCGAAAGCACGGCATCGAGCGCCATCAGCACCGGCGCGCTGTCGCCGATGGGCGAGGCGGTGGCGAGGTTGCCGCCGAGAGTTGCCCGGTGGCGGATTTGGCGGGAGCCAAACCAGCGGAACATCTCGTGCAGCGCCGGGATCTCACCGTCGAGCGCATCCTGGATGTCGGTCATCCGCGCCGCGCCGCCGATTTCCCAGGCATCCTCGTGGCGGCGGATCGCGTTGAGCTCGCGCACGCCATCGAGTGAAATGAGCACGCTCGGCCGCAAGTGGCGCTTGTTGACCAGCACCGCGACCTCGGTCGCACCGGCGACGAAGATCGCATCGGGGTGCTGCTTCTTGAACGCGAGCACATCGGAGATCCGCTCCGGCCGCAGGAAGAGCCCGCCATCGAGATGGCTGGATGATGGCGGCGCGGGCACGTCGCCCGCTTTCATCCACGCCTCCCAAGCGTCGCGGTTCTCCTTTTCTAACAACGCCTGCCGCATCGCCTCACGGATCGGCCGGTAGCCGGTGCAGCGACAGAGGTTGCCGCAGAGTTGGTCGGAAAGGCCGTCGTCAGAAGAATCCCCGCGGTGCCACGCCTCGGCCATGGACGCGATGAAGCCGGGCGTGCAGTAGCCGCATTGGGAGCCGTTGCAGGAGACCATCGCGGCTTGCACCGGGTGGAGTTCGCTGTCTTTCCCGATCCCTTCCACCGTGCGGATCTCGCGGCCAGCGAGGGCATGGACGAAGGCGAGGCAGGCATTCACCGAACGCGGCTGGCCACCGGGTTCCAACACAAGCACCGAGCACGCGCCGCAATCGCCCTCGTTGCAGCCACACTTGGTGCCGGTCAGGCCCTTCCGACGGAGGAAATCGAGGACGGTTTCGTGAAGCGGAGCCCGCGAGACATCGTGGGCCTCGCCATTGACGCGCAGGATGGACGGGTTTCCGGACACGGTCACCAGATTAGCAATCGTCCGGCCAGATTGGCACTCCTCTTTGCGTGCGGATCAATGGATTTATTGCGGCTTCGTTACCGGCAACTCAGCTCCTTGAGGCACTCCTTCAAAACCGCCACCCCCTTCGCGATCGCTTCCGGAGAGCTGTATTCGTCCGGACGGTGGCTATAGCCCATGTGGCAGGGGATGAAGATCATCGTGGTGGGGCAAATTCGCGCCATGAACAGCGAGTCGTGGTAGGCGCGGCTGACCATCCGCCTGCAACCCAAGCCCGCGGCCTTGGCCTTGATCTCCGCCAACGCGACCAAGGTGGGCTCGCAGATCGCCGGCGGATCCTGATTGATGACCTGCCAGTCGATTTCGATGCCGCGCCGCTGGCAGATTTCGCGGGTGCCCTCGCCGATCTTGGCCAAGGCCTTGTCGCGGGCCTCGCGGTTGGTGTCGCGGAAATCGACCTCCATTTTCACGTCGCAGGGGATGCTGTTGATCGCGCCGGGCTTCACTTCCACCAGCCCGCAGGTGCCGACGGTGTCCGGGCTGCCACTTTCGAGGGCGGCCCGTTCGACCAGCAGCGCGATCTCGGCCGCGGCGAGGAAAGCATCGTGGCGATCCTTCATGAGCACCGCGCCGGCATGGCCGCCGGAACCCTTCAAGAGCAGCCGGAAGGCGGACGGCGCGGCGATCTTCTCGACGACGCCGATGTCGAGCTGCGCCGCCTCCAGCAGCGGGCCTTGCTCGATGTGCAGCTCCACGAAGGCGGTGTAGGCGAGCGAGGAAACCTTCACCGCGCCCAGATCGCCGCGGCAACCGGCGGCCTCGCGCAGCTCGTCGAGCGAGCGGCCGTCCGCGTCGCGCAAGGCGCGGGCTTCATCGGGAGAAGTCGTGCCGGCCATCAAGCGGCTGCCAAGACAGCCGATGCCGAAGCGCGTCGGTTCCTCGGCGGTGAACATGATCAGCTCGATGCTCCGCTTTGGCTCGTGGCCGGCTTCCTTGAGCTGGCGCATCGCTTCCAAGCCGCCGAGCACGCCGACGACGCCGTCGTACTTGCCCGCGTTCGGAATGGCATCGGTATGCGAGCCGGTGGCCACCGCGGGCAGGCACGGCTCGCTGCCTTCCCAGCGGATGAAGATGTTGCCCGCCGGATCGGTGCGGACGTGAAAGCCGGCTTGCTTGGCCTTCGCCATCAGCCATTGCCGCGCGGCAAGATCCTCCGGCGAGAACAACACCCGCGTGACCGCCGGCGCCGGATGCGCGGAGATCGCGGCGAGCTCGTCGATTTCGCGGTCGAGGCGAGGGATCGCATTCATCGGTTAGAGAAATGGCAGGAAGCTCGGCGAAAGGGAAGCCATGTTCCGCCCCAATCAAATCCATCTTGGCCGAATCTCAGCCAGATGCTAGGCAGGCTGCCAGGTTGAATCGGAAAAGGAAAATCGGGCTGCTTTTGGCGATCCTTCTCGCGGTGTTCCTCGGCATCGCGACGAGGGGCCTTCGTCAGGGAGCGGAGTCCGCGGATTCCAAGGACCACTCTTCTGCCGGGCAACCTCGTGAAGCTACTCAGGACGAAGGTGAGAGGAAAGCCGGGCGTCCATCGCGCGCGAACGACTCGGGATCGAAGCTGCGGTCGTTGTTCGATGTTAGGAAGGGCGAGATTGCAGCTCTGTCGGTTCCTCCCGAGATCATGAAGCAACTTCAGATTCCGCTGCCTCCCGACAGCCCGGATGATGCGAACTATGACGGCCCCCGGATGCTTGGGGTATTGAACCGGAAATTGCCGCTGTCACTGCTCCAGCCCGCGGAGAGTTCAATCAAGGGAGTCGTCGACACGAGTGAAGACACCTTCGAGCTGAACGTCGGGACGATGAAGATCTCAGGCTCGGCGTTCGGCGCCGAGGGTGACACGAGGTTGCACATGAATGTGCTCGCTGGTGCTAATTCCATTGAGTGCGTTACTAGGGTTTCCGATGGCACTTGCGTGCTGATCAGTTCCGGCGGGGAGAATCCGGAGGGTGTCTTGATTGTCACCGGTCGCCGTGGAGAAACTGGGGAGCCGGAAGAATAGCCAGCCTTCCCAATCAGCCCGATCTTGCCATGGTCACTTGGACCTCGCCATGAATTCGATCCGTGCGGCCATGCACCAAACCCGCTTCGCCTCGGAGCCTCATCTGATGATTTTCATCGACGATGTTCCGCTCGGCGAGTTGTTAGAGCGCATTGCTCCCGACATTCATCCTGCGGGACTCGTGCCGGCCTGGCTTGGATGGATGATCGAGGACCGTGAGCAAGAAGTCACTTGGGAGAGGATGGTTCCGCCGGCTCAGGGAAAGGCGAGGGTTCCGGTCCTGGTCTGCCCGGATGACCTCGATTTCTCCTGCTCGCTGGTGGTCGCCGATCTTGAAGCGCAGCCCGACCGGGTTCTCTGGTTGCGTATGGGTTTGGACGCCACGGAATCAAACGATCCCGCCTGCGTGGGAGAACAGGTGCATTGGTTTGAAGGGATGCCAGCGCTTACCTTCAGACGCGAAGACTACGAGGCCTGCGTGAAGGCGTTCCAAGTCGAAGCCAAGGGCTTGCGAGAAAAGTGGGCGGACTAGGAGTAGAGCCATCGGCGCAGCAGAGTTCCGGGTTCCACGATCGCGGGTTATTACACAGTGTAGAGGTAATGAGCAGATGGCGCCGTGAAGCAGCCGAGAGACTGCCCGAATTCCAGCGGCTCATTGCGGCCAGGGAGATCGACAGCCCCATGATGTTGTGGATCGAGCTCAACCAAAAGTTCGAAAAGCTCTGTGAACTCAAGCCACCGCCGGTCGATCTACTGCGCCGGGTCTGGCTATATTGCGAATGGTGTTTGCTTCATGGGAACGATGACGTCCGGACTGCCGCGGCCTTGGGATTCTGTGAGCACTTGATCGACACGCCGGCACGAGTCGAACTTCTACCGAAGATCATGACGCGAAACGACTTCATCGCGCTGCGAAACGTCGTCGAGTATCACCACTCCGCGGAGGAAGTGGATGCGTGCTTGAAGTCGCTCTGGCGATGAGTCGTTCACGGCAGCCGGTGCACGTCCTTGTAGTAAAGGTAGCTCGCCGGTTCATCACCCATGGCGACGAACCACTGCGGGCAGTACGGCGCCATCCAGATCGCGTCGCCGGCTTGGACGGGGTAGTAGTTTTCCTCCAGCCGATAGACGCCTTGGCCGGAGAGCATCAGCAGGCCGTGCTCCATGATGTGGGTCTCCACGCAGGGCAGCGTCGCGCCGGGCTGGTAGGTGAAGATGTTCATCGCCATGTCGTAGCGGGCGTCGAGCGGCAGCAGCGTTTGCAGGCGGGCCTTCTCGTTGCCGAGGAAGGGCTCGGAAGGGATGTCGGCGGCGTTGCCGTGGACGGCGGGCGGGGCTTCGAGGTTCTCGACCGGCTCGAAGAGCTTGCGGAAGATCGTCAGCCGCGTGCCCTCGCTGCCATGCAAGGCGAGGACGTTCTCCGATGGCACGAAGAGGAAGCCGCCGGCTGTCAGGGTGATGTCGCCATCGTCCCACACCGCGCGGCAGTCGCCGCTTTCGACGTAGAGGACGTGCTCGTTTTCATCCGCCGGGAACCATGCCGTGCCGCCGCCGGAATCATAGACCACGAGGATCTGCGAAAGATCCGCGCCCATCGCGGGGGAAAGCAGCACGTAGGCGGTCGCCCCATCCCAACCGGGAAAGGTGCTCGGCACATGACCATCGGGAGCGATCAGGGCGTGGCGCAGGGAGACGCGGGTGCGGGTGTGGCCGAAGAGGGGAGTCATGGGTCGGTGAACGGTCAGCGGTCAATGGTCATCGGGATGAAGGAAGCGTCCGTGGGTCGCGGGGGACACCGGCTGGCCGCGCAGCCAAGTCGCCGCGACCCGCCACGCGCAACGCATGCCGACGTAGGGCGAGATGGGATGGCGGCTGACGAGGTCGTGGGGTTCGATGACGAATTCCTCCGGTGCCAGCAGGCAGAAGTCGGCATCGAGGCCCGGAACGATGCCGCCCTTCCGGCTGTCGAGGCGGAAGCGCTTGGCAGGATTGGTGGACGTCAGCGCGGCGAGCTGTTGCCACGTTGTTTCCCGCAGGGCGCGCTCGATCAACAGCGGAAAGCCGTGCTGGCAGCCGGCGATGCCGCCCCACATCGAGAAGAAATCGTTGCCTTCTTTCAGCTCGGGCGGCGAGGGCGAGTGGTCGGAACCGATGGTATCGATGTCACCGGCGGCGAGCACGCGCCACAGCCGGTCCAGCGTGCCGGTGCAGCGCAGCGGCGGCGCGCACTTCGCGGCGGGGCCGATCCGTTCCGCGGCTTCGCGGTCGAGCAGGAGATAGTGCGGGCAGGTCTCCGCGGTCACGTTGATCCCCTCACGCTTCGCGGCGTGAATGAGATCGATCCCCTCCGGCGCGCTGACGTGCACGATGTGCAGCGCGCAGCCGGTGTCGCGGGCGCACGATACCGCCACCTCGATGGCGGCGATTTCCGCCGCGACCGGACGGGAGGCGAGCCAATCGGCCATGGTGCCGGGACGTGGCAGCGGGAATTCCTTCTGGTGCGCGGCGATGACTGCCGGGCTTTCCGCGTGGACGGCGACCGGCAGATTGAACTCCGCGGCGACGTGCATGCCCTTGCGCAAGGTGGTTTCGCTGGCGGCGGCGAATTCATCGAGGCCGCTGGAACAAAGGAAGGCCTTGAACCCGGCAACTCCCGCCCGGGCGAGATTGGCAAGATGCGGCAGCGAGTCGGGCGTGAGCCCGCCCCACAAGGCGAAGTCGAGGCGGCTGTGCGCTTCGCCCGCGCGGCGCTTCATGGCGAAGCTGGCGAGGTCGAGCACCGGCGGCGACGAGTTCAGCGGCATGTCGATGAAGCAGGTGCCGCCGCCCGCGGCGAGCGCGGTGGAACCGGTCGCAAAGCCTTCCCACTCGGTGCGCCCGGGCTCGTTGAAATGGACATGCGCATCGACCAGGCCGGGGAAGAGAATCTTGCCGGTGGCATCGATCTCCACTTGGCAGGAGCCGGCGAGGTCTTCCGCGAGTTCGCCGAAGGTTTGGCCGGAGATTCCGACATCGAGCGTCCGCAGACCGTCGGCGGTGACGACGGAGGCGCGGCGCAGGATGGTGTCGAATTGGCTCATCGGAGGGTTCTAAGAAAGTCCACGAGCACCCTCAGTGCCACGGCAATGTCACGCGGACCCGCATATTCTTCCGGATGATGGCTGAGACCACCGCGGCAACGGACGAAGAGCATCGCGACCGGCATGGCGGTGGCCATCATCACGGCATCGTGGCCGGCGCCGCTGGGAATGGTATGGCGGGCCCGGACCTGTTTTTCGATGGCGTCCAGCAAGGTTTTCGTAAGTGATTTGTCACAAGGCACCGCGGCGTTGGACTGAACCAGATCCCAGGAGAGTTTCAGCTTCCGGCGCTTGGCGATGATGCCGAAACGTTCGAGCAGGCCGTCGAGCAGTCGCTCCCGCGCGGCATCGTCGGGATGGCGGAAATCAAGGGTGAATTTCACCTCGCCGGGAATGGCATTCGAGGCGCCGGGCTTCACGTCGAGCTTCCCGACGGTGGCGACCAGCAGGTCATTGTACAGGGCAGTGCTTTCCACTTCCAGGATGCATTCGGCGGCGCCGGTGAGGGCGTCGTGGCGGAGCGGCATGGGGGTGGTGCCGGCGTGGTCCGTTTGGCCGGTCAGTGTGATCGAGAGCCGGCACTGGCCGCAGATCGCCGAGACGCCGCAGACGGCTTCCTTCACCTCGTCGAGCACGCGTCCCTGCTCGATGTGGACCTCGACGTAGCCCTTGGTACGATGGTTCTCGTAGGAAAACGAGGTGGCGCCTTCATGCCAACCTTCATTCGCGAGGGCTTCGCCGAGGGAAACGCCCGCGGAGTCGCGGATCTCGAGCATCTTCTCTCCGAGCTGCCCGACGCAGGCCCGGCTGCCGAGGTAGGTGGCATGGAAGCGCACGCCTTCCTCATCCGAGAAGCCGAGCACGTGGACGGGAAAGTCGAGCGGGCCGGTGACTTCCAGCGCGGCGATCGCGATCAGCACGCCGAGCGCGCCGTCGTATTTGCCGGCGTCGATCACCGTGTCGAGATGGGAGCCGAGCAAGAGCGGGGCGGCTGAGGTGGCAGATGGGAGATGGTGGATGGTAGATGCGGGCGCTTCGGCCTCTTGTCTTTCGCTGCCATCTTCCATCTTCCATTTTCCATCCAGAATCCCCCGGATCGTGCCACCGGCATCGTGCTCGGTGCTCATCCCGGCTGCTTCCATCCACTCCATCACTTGGCGTGCGGCCCGGAGGTTGGCGGGGGAAAGAAAGGTGCGGGTCAGCGAGCCCGGCGTATCGGTGATCGCGCCGAGTTCTTCGATGCGGGCAAAGAGCCGTTCCAGCGCTGGTTCGAAGCCGTCCATCGTCAGCTCCCCCGGTAAGTGGAATAGGCCCACGGCGAGCAGACCAGCGGGACATGATAGGAACC
>CBKZPU010000073.1:0-23421 GCA_966696705.1 uncultured Verrucomicrobiaceae bacterium
GAATCTCCTCCACGCCATCGCGTTCCTGTCGCTTGCCGCCGTTTCCGCCGCCGAGCCGGTGAAAGTCCACGCCCTGAACTTCGCCCGCGCGGAGTCGGACACGTACTTCGCCAAGTTCGTCAAGGAGTCGGGCGGCCTGTCGAAGTTCGCGCACATCCGCATCCCCACGCCGATCGAGAAGCAGGACGTGATCCGCATGCAGCGCGACACGCTCTACAGCTCGGCCGTCTTCGACCTCGATGCCGGGCCGGTGACGATCACGCTGCCGGACACCGGCAAGCGCTTCATGTCGTTGCTGGTGGTGAACGAGGACCACTATGCGCCGGTGGTTTGCTACGCGCCGGGCTCCTTCGAGTTCACGCGCGAGTCGGTCGGCACGCGCTACTTCGCCGCGCTCATCCGCACCTTCATGGACCCGAACGATCCCGCCGACGTGAAGGCGGCGCAGGAAGCTCAGGACGCGATCACCGTCAAGCAGGCGAGCCCGGGCACCTTCGAGATCCCCGAGTGGGATCCGGCGACCCTTGAAAAGACCCGCAACCTGCTGTTGGAACTGAGCTCCCTTGGAGGCACCTCGCCGAACCGCTTCGGCAAGAAGGGCGAGGTGGAGCCGATCAGTTGGTTGCTCGGCACCGCCGCCGGCTGGGGCGGCAATCCGCCGGCCGCCGCGATCTATTTCCCGGGCATCCCGGAAAAGAGCGACGGCACCACTGCCTACCGGATGACGCTCAAGGACGTGCCGGTGGATGGCTTCTGGTCGGTGACCGTGTACGACGCCAAGGGCTTCATGTTCGAGAACGCGCAAAAGGCCTACTCCGTGAACAACGTCACCGCCAAGCCGGGGGCGGATGGCAACGTGACAATCCACTTCGGCGGCGACCCGAAAGGTGCCGACAACTTTCTCGCGATCACCCCCGGCTGGAACTACATCCTCCGCCTCTATCGCCCGCGAAAGGAGGTCATCGACGGCACCTGGAAGGCACCGAACCTGGTGCCGGCACCTTGACGAGACTTCGTGCCCGTGCCGGGCCTGCGACCGCGAAAGCCACATCGGTAAACTGTCCCGCGGCCTCGATGAAGCGACCTCGCGGGGCTGGACGGTGGTCAGCATGAAGGACGACTGGAAGGCGGATTACCCCGATATGGTCCCAACGATTTCAGGGAAACCGTGACCCGGCAAAGAAGCGCGCGTTCCCTACCCAGCCTCGGATGCTACCAAAGTGCAATATCCGGCGCGGCAGAGACTTTCCCACCATGGCAGGCGATTCCATATGCCCAATCGCTCCATGAAAGCATTCTTCCGCGAACCGCTGGTTCATTTCCTGTTGTTCGGGGGAGTTATCTTCGCGGTGCATGCCTGGCGCGGCGGAGACGAAGGAAAGGATGACCTGCCGCGCATCGAAGTCACCGCGGGGACGCTCACGTGGTTGAGCGAAGGTTTCGCGAGGCAATGGCACCGGCCGCCGGACGAGCGCGAATTGCGCGGGCTGGTCGAGGATCACGTGCGCGAGGAGGTGCTCTACCGCGAGGCTCTGGCGATGGGCTTGGACCGCGACGACACGATCGTCCGCCGGCGATTGGCGCAGAAGCTGGAGTTCCTCGGACAGGACATCGCCAGCGCGGCGATGCCGGACGAGGCGGCCTTGAGACGCTACTTCGCGGAGCATGCCGCCCGTTACGCGGTGCCGGGACAGGTGAGCTTCCGCCATGTCTATTTCAGTGCCGATCGGCGGGGCGCGATGCTGGAGGCGGATGCGCGGAATGCGCTGGAAGCCTTGGCGAAGGGTGGCGACGCGGAAACGATGGGAGATCCGTTTCTGCGCGAGCACGAATTCGTCGCGGCAGATGAATCGCAGATCGCCTCGGCATTGGGCGACGGATTTGCCAAGGAGGTGATCGGTTTGCCGGCCGGTGAATGGCAGGGTCCGGTGTCGTCGACCTACGGGATGCACCTGGTGCAGGTGAGCGGGCGGGAAGCCCCGCGGCCGGCGGCTTTCGAAACCGTGCGCGAGGCGGTGGTGCGTGACTTTTCAGAGGAAAACCGGCTGACCGCGAACCGCGACTTCATCCGCAAGCTGAAGGAGCGCTACCGCATCGCCATCGATGAGGCGGCGCTTTCCCATGCGGCCACACCCTCCACCGAGACCGCGACCCGATGAACGCATGGCTCGTCATCTTGGCCTGGGTCGCGGCGAGCTTGGGTTCATGGGCTCACGAGGTGCGGCCCGCCTACCTCGAGCTGACGGAGCGCGCGCCAGGAGAATTCGAGGTGCTGTGGAAAGTCCCGGCGGCTGGCGGCGTGCCTTTGGCCGGCGATGGCGTGCCACACTCCGAGCCGCTCTCCGGGGCTGCTGGAAAGACGATGCCCTGCGGCTGCCCGCTGCCTTCGCAGCTTTCGCACGGCGTGTTGCCGGTGCATCCCTCCATGCCGGCGGACGCGCGGGTCACCACGCCACCCGTGATCGAACGCATCCAGGGAGCGGAAGTCCGGCGCTGGAGCATCGCCACCGGTCCACGCGGCCTGGAGGGCTGGGTGGTGGGCGTGCACGGCTTGCAGCAGACGATGGTGGACGTGCTGGTGCGCGTGTCGTTCGCCGACGGGCGCGTCGCGTCACGGTTGCTGCGGCCGGACGAGCCGACGTTCGTGATGGACGAGAGTGTCACTGGCCCGGCGGCGGAAGGCTACTTCACGCTCGGGGTGGAGCACATTCTGTTGGGGATCGATCACCTGCTGTTTGTGCTCGCACTGATGTTGATCGTGCGCGGCCCGCTGCTGCTGCTGAAAACCATTACCGCGTTCACGATCGCGCACAGCATCACGCTGGCCTTGGCCACGCTCGGTCACGTGAGCTTGCCCGCGGCACCGGTCGAGGCGGTGATCGCGCTGAGCATCGTCTTTGTCGCGGCGGAAATCGTCCGCTCGAGACGCGGGCAAACCGGCATCACCGGGCGCTCGCCGTGGATCGTCGCGTTTGTTTTCGGGCTGCTGCACGGCTTCGGATTCGCCGGCGCGCTGGGCGACGTCGGCCTGCCGCAGAACGACATCCCGTTCGCCTTGCTGCTTTTCAACGTCGGCGTGGAAGCCGGCCAACTCGCCTTTGTCGCCATCGTGCTGGTGCTCACCGCGCCGGCCCGCCGTCCATCCGTCCAGCTCCCGCGCTGGGCCACTTTGGTCCCGCCCTACGCCATCGGTGGCGTGGCGATGTTCTGGGTGATCGAGCGCGTGTCCGTCCTCTAACTCCTCCCATTCCCCCCTATGAAGTACCACGTTTTAGCGCTCGCCGCCTGCGGGCTGTCATTCACCTGCCTTCACGCGCAGGACGCGGGCGCACTCGACAAGGACAAGGCCAATGAGGCCTTCAAGAAACGTCCGTACTCGCCCTATGCCGACCGCAAGTTCCCGACGCGGCCGTTTTTCGGCGACACGCACTTGCACACCTCCTTCTCGATGGATGCCGGCGCCTTCGGCTGTCGCATCAGCCCGCGCGATGCCTACCGCTTCGCCCGCGGCGAGCAGGTCATGGCCTCGAGCGGACAGCCGGTGAAGCTCTCGCGCCCGCTCGACTTCCTGGTGGTGGCCGACCACTCGGACAACATGGGCTTTTTCCCCGACCTCTTTGCGGGCAAGCCCGAGATCCTTGCCGACCCGACCGGCCGCCAGTGGTATGACCTGATCCAGCAGGGAAAGGGCGGGCAGGCCGCGGTCGAGATCATCGTCGCCTTCTCGCACGGCACCTTCCCGAAGGACCTGATGTATTTCCCCGGCACGCGTGCCTACCGCGGCGCGTGGCAGGAAACGATCGCCGCCGCCGAGCACTACAACGAGCCCGGGCATTTCACCGCCTTCATCGGCTACGAGTGGACCTCAAATACCGACGGCAACAACCTCCACCGCAATGTCATCTTCCGCGACAACGGCGACAAGGCGGGCCAAGTCGAACCCTTCACGGTCTATCCGCCGATGGGCAGCGACAATCCCGTCCACCTCTGGAAATGGATGGACGACTACGAGAAGAAGACCGGAGGCAGCGTGCTGGCCATCGCCCACAACGGCAACCTGAGCAATGGCACGATGTTCCCGATCGTCGAGGCATTCGGGAAGGCGATCGACCGCGAGTATGCCGAGACCCGCGCGAAGTGGGAGCGGCTTTATGAAGCCACCCAGACCAAAGGTGACGGCGAGACCCATCCCTTCCTGTCGCCGAACGACGAGTTCGCCGACTTCGAGCGCTGGGACAAGGGCAACCTCGACGGCAGCGTGGCGAAGGCCAAGGAGATGCTGGAGTTTGAATACGCCCGCTCCGCGCTCAAGCACGGTCTCAAGCTCGAGGAAAAGCTGGGCGTGAATCCCTACAAGTTCGGGATGGTCGGCAGCACCGACGCGCACACCGGGCTGGTGTCGATCGAGGAAGACAACTTCTTCGGCAAGACCACCCCGCAGGAGCCGGGGCCGGAGCGGATGACCGCCACCTTCATCAACAATCCGAAGACCGGCGTGAAGATCATGGACTGGGAAGTCTGCTCCGCCGGCTATGCCGCGGTGTGGGCGGAGGACAACACCCGCGCCTCGATCTGGGACGCGATGCAGCGCAAGGAAACCTACGCCACTACCGGCTCGCGGATGATCGTCCGCTTCTTCGGCGGCTGGGATTTCGAGAAGGCCGACGCGGACAGCCGCAACCCCGGCATCACCGGCTACACCAAGGGCGTGCCGATGGGTGGCGACCTCAACCACGCACCCGAGGGCAAGTCACCAAGTTTCCTCGTCGCCGCGATGAAGGATCCGATCGGCGCGAACCTCGATCGTATCCAGGTGGTCAAAGGCTGGCTGGATGCCAAGGGCGAGCTGCATGAGAAAGTGCATGACGTCGTCTGGGGCGGCGACCGTCAGCCCGGCCCGGATGGCAAGCTGCCAAGCGTCGGCAGCACCGTCGATCTCGCGAACGCGACGTGGACCAACAGCATCGGCGCGCCGGAACTCATCACCGTATGGAAGGATCCCGATTTCGATCCGGCGCTGAAAGCCTTCTACTATGTCCGCGTCCTCGAGATCCCGACGCCACGCTGGACCGCCTACGATGCGAAGCGCTTCGGCGTGAAGCCGCTGGAAGGAACCCGCCTCACCGTCACCGAGCGGGCTTACACGTCTCCCATCTGGTACACTCCCTGAATCCGTCACCCTGCACCGCATGCGAGCGAATCATGACCGGTTTGTGCGCAAAACGGATAGCCGGGAACGAATGCTTTTGGCAGTCTGCTAGGACCGAGTTCCTCCCCTATGAACCTACATCATCGTCCGTTTCCTTTCATCCTGCTCTGCTGCCTTTGCGCCTTCCTCGCCACCACGGTCCGTGGGGCTCCGCCACACATTCTCTACATCGTCGCCGATGACCTCGGCTGGAAGGACGTCGGTTTCCACGGCGCGACCGATGTGAAAACGCCGAACCTCGACAAACTCGCCGCGGACGGCGTCCGCCTCGAGCGCTACTACGTCCAGCCGATGTGCACGCCGACCCGCGCCGCGCTGATGACCGGCCGCTATCCGTTCCGCTACGGGCTGCAGACCATCGTCATCCCGAGCAAGGGCACTTACGGCTTGGCGACGGATGAATACACCTTGCCGCAAACGCTCAAGGATGCCGGCTACCGCACGGAGATGATCGGCAAGTGGCACCTCGGCCATGCCGACCGCAAGTACTGGCCCCGCCAGCGCGGCTTCGACTACCACTACGGCGCGGTGCTCGGGGAAATCGACTATTTCACCCACTCCGCGCACGGCGTGCTCGACTGGCAGCGCGACAACCAGCCGGTCGAAGAGGAGGGCTACGCAACGCAGCTTTTCGGAAACGACGCCGTGAAGCGGATCGATGGACATGATGCCTCCAAGCCGCTGTTCCTCTACCTCGCCTTCACCGCGGCGCACGCTCCCTATCAGGCGCCGCCGGAATGCTTGGAGAGACACCAGCACATCGCCGATGAAACGCGCCGCGCCTATGCCGGCCAAATCGCCTGCATGGACGATCAGATCGGCAAGGTGCTGGAGGCCCTCGAAAGAAAGGGCATGCGCAAGGACACGCTGATCGTTTTCCACGGCGACAACGGCGGCACCCGCGACGCCACGTTCACCGGCGAAAGCAAGGTGAAGAGCGTTCCCTGCGACAACGGTCCACTCAAGGCCGGCAAGGGCACGCTCTACGAAGGCGGCACCCGCGTGTCGGCCCTCGCGAACTGGCCGGGACACATCCGTTCCGGCGAAGTGACGGAGCTGATGCACGTGGTGGACATGCTACCCACGCTCGCCAAGCTTGCCGGTGGCTCAACCTCCAAAAGCAAGCCGCTCGACGGCCATGACGTCTGGCCCGCGATCGCCGAAGGAAAGCCCTCCGGCCGCGACGAAGTGGTGTATAACGTCGAGCCTTTTCGCGGCGCGGTTCGCCAAGGCGATTGGAAGCTGGTGTGGCGCAGCGTGCTGCCGACGTCGGTCGAGCTTTTCAATCTCGCCGAGGATCCGAACGAGACCACCAACCTCGCTGACAAGCAGCCGGAGAAGGTGAAAGCGCTCCAAGCGCGCATCGAGCAACTCGCCAAGGAATCCGCCAAGCCGCTCTTCATGGAAGCCGCGATGAAGGAGGTTTTCGCCGGCCTCATGGGTCCCGCGCCAATTCCGACCGAGGACAATTCCGCCACCGCGGAGCCGTGACCCATTTCCCGATCCATCCAACAAGACCTCCTTTCCAGCCTCTTCATGAAGCCGCTCCTTGCTCTGACCGCTCTCACGCTCGCCGCCCATGCCGGCGAACCTGTCGCTCCCCCGCCGCAGATCACGCCGGCTCGCGAATCCTCGGGCTGGGAATTTACCACCGCGCTCTACGCGCCTCTGATGGGGCTGGAGGGAGACATCGGTGTCGCTGGCTTCGCCCCGAACCATGTGGATATACCTTTCGATGAGATACTCGACAACCTCGACGGCGGATTGAGCGGTGCCTTCGAGGCCAGGAAAGATCGCTGGTCCATCACCGCGGACGCGATCTGGCTGAAGCTCTCGGCCTCGGCGAATCCGATCGCCAGTTCATATTTCCGCTTCTCTCAGGACCAGATCATGGCGTCGCTGTCGGTCGGGTACGAGATCTATGGTAGTGAGAGCACGACCCTCGATCTGGTGGCTGGCGCGGCCTTGAACAGCATCGATGTCGATCTGGACCTCTTCACGCCAAACCTTCCGGTCACCGTCCGCTCCGGTTCTGGGTCGCAGGAGTGGATCGATCCCTTCGTCGGCCTGCGCTTTCATCAGCGCTTGGGCGATCGATGGAGCATTTTCGGCAGTGGCACCTACGGCGGCTTCGACGTTTCTTCGGATGAATACTGGCAGGTCGTCGCAGGCATCGGCTTCCGCCTCAGCGACAGCACCTCGCTCGCGCTGGCCTATCGCGTCATCGCCGTCGATTACCAGCAGGGCGGCTTCGTCTATGACACCGAGACCAGCGGGCCGAATCTCGGCCTGATCATCCGTTTTTAAAAGGGAATGACCGGCCCGGCGGCGGAGATAAGTTGCATCTTTCCTCCGCCGCGAGTGTCGGAAACGTAATGGCAGACGTTTCGGGGAGCCGCCACGCTGGCGGCCATGACCCTGAAACCCATCCCCCTCCTGCTGTTTTCGGCCGCCCTTGCCTCGGCGGAGTCGTTTCCCGTCACGATCACGGTGGATGCCGCCAGGCCCGGCAAGGACCTGAAGCCCATCTGGCGCTTCTTCGGCGCAGACGAGCCGAACTACGCCTACATGAAGCACGGCGACGAGCTGTTAGGGCATCTCGGATCGTTGAAGCCGAAAGAGGTGTTCTTCCGTGCCCACAGCCTGCTGGTCACCGGCGAGGGCACGCACGCGTTGAAGTGGGGCTCCACCAATGCCTACACCGAGGACGCCCAGGGCAAGCCGGTCTATGACTGGACCATCGTCGATCGGATCTTCGACACCTATTTGAAGAACGGCGTCCGGCCCTACGTGCAGATCGGCTTCATGCCCCAGGCCCTGTCGGTGAAGCCGGAGCCTTACCGCCACCATTGGACGCCGGCGGCAAAGTACGACGAGATCTACACCGGCTGGGCCTATCCGCCGAAGGATTGGGCGAAGTGGGAAGAACTCGTCTATCAGTGGGCGAAGCACTCGCTGGAGAAGTATGGCAAGGACGAGGTGCTGAAATGGTATTGGCAGACGTGGAACGAGCCGAACATCGGCTACTGGCGTGGATCCCGTGAGGAGTTCTTCAAACTCCATGACCATGCCATTCGTGCCGTGCGCCGCGCCATCCCGGAGGCGAAGGTCGGCGGCCCTGATCTTGCCGGCGGTGCGGGCGGGGATTTCTTGAAGAGCTTCATCGAGCACTGCGTGAAGGGAAAGAACCTCGCCACCGGCGAAACCGGCACGCCGATCGATTTCGTTTCCTTCCACGCCAAAGGCCAGCCGCGGCACATCGACGGCCGCGTCCAGATGGGCATCTCGAACCATCTCCGCGACATCGACGCCGCTTTCACGGTGATCGCCCGCTATCCGGAACTGAAGGACACGCCCATCGTCATCGGCGAATCGGATCCCGAGGGCTGCGCCGCCTGCCAGGGTCCACAGCTCGCCTATCGCAATGGCACCATGTATTCCAGCTACACCGCGGCGAGTTTCCCGCGGAAGCTCGACCTCGCCGACAAGCACGGCGTGAACCTCGAAGGCGCGGTTACCTGGGCCTTCGAGTTCGAAGGCCAGCCGTATTTCGCCGGCTTCCGCACGCTCGCCACCAATGGCATCGACAAGCCGGTGCTCAATGTCTTCCGCATGTTCGCCAAGATGGATGGCTTCCGCCTGCCGGTGACCAGCGATCACGCCGTGTCCTTGCCCGACCTGCTGCGCTCCGGCGTTCGCGGAAAGCCGGATGTTTCCGCGCTGGCCGCCATGGACGGCAAGAAGATCACCGTGATGGCATGGCACTACCACGACGATGACCTGCGCGGCCCGGATGCCGAGGTGCGCATCGACCTGTTAGGCGCGCCGAAGGGCGTGCCGAAGGTGAAGCGCTATCTGATCGACGAGACCCGCTCGAATTCCTTCACCGCGTGGCAGGCGATGGGCTCGCCGCAACAGCCGACCGCGGAGCAACTCGCGCAGCTGGAACAGGCATGCAAGCTCGCCGAAGTGGAAGAAGCTCCCCGATTCATCGAGGAAGAGAACCTCTCCGCCGTGATGCTGACCCTGCCGCGGCAGGGCGTGAGTTTGCTGGAGTTGGAGTGGTAGGGCAGGTTGGGCCGTAGGGTAGGATTCCTCTGTCGCTACGCGACAGGACCCCTTGCCGTGCTTGGACCATGGACTGAAGTCCATGGCTACCATCCTTGACCGCCACGCGGTCGATGCGGAGAGCGGTTGATGCGGGAAATGCCCTTGTCTCTTTTGCCGCCGTGCCTTCATCTCCGGTCGTGCCCGCGAGATCCCAGCGCACCAGCGGCTCCGTCGCCATGGACGACTACCTCGAGCAGATCATGCATCTGATCGAGTCGAAGGGCTATGCCCGCGCGATCGATATCTCGAAAAACCTCGGCATCTCCCAAGCCAGCGTGACGAACATGCTGCGCAAGCTGGACACCGAGGGCTTGGTCAAACACGAGAAATACCGCGGCACCGTCCTCACCGAGGAAGGGCACCGCATTGCCAAGGCGATCATCGAGCGTCACGAGACACTCACGCGTTTCCTCCGGTTATTCGGGATCGACGAGGAAACCATTTACCGGGATGTGGAAGGCATGGAACACCATGTCTCCCGGCCGACGCTGGCGGTGATCCGCGCCATGGCCGACCTTTTGGAGTCGCGGCCCGGCCTGTTGGAAGAGGCCCGGGCGAAAAGCAGCGAACTCCGCGGCTAGTACAAGCGCTCTTTGAGAGCAGGTGACGAGTTTTCCGTGGCTTCGAGCGGGTTTACCGCTGAGGCACAGAGGATCCTCCTTCGCCCTGCGGGCTACGGAGGACGGGAAGGCGGGAGGTCACAGAGAACGGCAATGGAGAAGAAGCATTGCGGGATGCCATTGGATTTCTCCTCTGTGGTCCCCGGCTGTTTCTCCGTGACTTGTGGTTCTCATGGCTCGATGCGAACGATCGAGCACTTGGGAACCTGGCAAAGAGCCTGAACGCTGGATTAGATCCAGACTTCTTGGCGGGCAAAGGGCCAGGTGGATTGGAAGCAGGCGCTGCCGCCGGACTTTTCGAAGCGGACATCGCTGGCACCGGAGACGATGGCGACGGCCTTTGGCTTTTCAAACGGGCGCATGAACGTGGCGGGCTTGGGAGTGCCGGCGGACGGAGGAGCGGAACGAAGCGCGGCAAGGGCCAACTGCGTGATCTTTTCCTGGGTGCTCATGGTAGGCAGGTGTGTGGTTTGGTGTGTGTGCGTCCCGAAGGACACGGACACTTTGCCAAATTCCGCAGATCCTGACATTCCGCAATCGCGTGGGGTACCGGGCACTGGCGGGAAAGCCGCCGGCGCGCCGGAAAAGCGGCCTGAACCCCCGTCGCAGAAGGATTTGCGGGGGTCTGGGAGCCCCTTCGCTAGATTTGGAGCTCTCGCCGCGAGGACGGCGGGATCACCGGGACCCCTCCGGCTTCCAGCGCCAGTCGCTGGCGTCCCGGCTGGCGGCTCGCGGATCCGTCCGTTGCGGGACGTCGGGCGGCCAAGCCGGGAATACAAGGAACCACGGGGCCGGAGCACAGGACGGTATGCGCCGTCCGCGCAATCTTCTCTTCAAGCTTCATGTTGGGGGATGCGGGGGATGTCGCGGCGACGGGGAATCGCCGTTGGACAGGGCCATCCTGCGAGCAGTGGGCGGCCCCGCCATACCGCCATCGCGGGGGATCAGCGGTCGAGATGATCCCCGACAATCTCGGCCATGGCCTGGCGCGCTTCGTCGGACTCGGACCACGCGGGCAGGGAAAGCAGGTCGGCGGCCTCATGAAGGGAGGCGGCTTCCGACGGGTCCTCCAAGCGGCTCGCGGCATCGCGGAGGAAAGGAATCGCATCGCTTTCGCCGAGCATCACCAGCCCGTCGCGGGCGGCCTGGCGGATCCGCGGATCGGCATCCAGCAACCACGGCCGGATGTCCTTCACCGCGGACGGTTCGTAGCGGATCGCCGCCGCTTCGATCGCCTCGCGGGCCGTGGCAAGACGCTCGGAATCCGTGGAGGCATTCTTGACCGGGCGGGCACGGGTTTCGCGTTCGAGCGGGCGCACGGCCGATGGCGGGCGCTTGCTGTTCGTGCCCGGCTCGGCGGGAGACGGCGTGGCCGGGCCGGACGAGGTGATGGCGACGAAGGCGGTCCAGAGGGCCAGGCCGGAGAGAATCAGGAAATTTTTCATCGAAGGAGAGCCCCCGCCGGGAGTGACCGGCGGGAGGCGGGGAATGAGGTTGGATCAATCAAGGAACGGCCGCGCCGGGCAGCAGTACGGACAGATCGGCCGGGCGGGGATTGGTGGCGCGGTAGCTGCCGGTTACGATGCCGGTCCCGGTGCCGCTCTTGCCGGTCACATTGAAGTTCTCGGCCTTGAGCTGGACTTGGGTGGTGGTGGTGCCGGCCTTGAAGTTGCCTGTCTTTATTGCCTGCGAGCCGAAGCCGGTGCTCGCGCCGTTTTTCACGTTGAGGGTGGCGTGGGTGCGGCGGAAGAGGTTTGGCTTAGGAACGCCGCCGGTGGGCGTGAATTCGGTGCCGGTGGTCGCCGTGCCCTGTGCCACCGGCTGGGTCAGCAGGTTGGCGGGCACTGGTACCGCGGCCTTGCCGGCCTTGGTGGCGTAAAGGTTGCCGGCCCCGGTCGGGTCGGCGAGGCGCTGGATCATCCAGCCGGTCAATGTGCCATCGAGCAGGCTGGCCGCACGCATTGTTTCCAGGATGTCGCGGTTGATGAAGCGGACCGAACTGGTCGTGAAGGTCTTGCGAACGCCGCCCTGCACGTTGGTCGTGGTCGGTGGATTCTCGGTGGTGATGGTCGATTCAAACAGGACCGGCGAGATGCTGCCGGGCTTGGCCTGACCGTGGGCGGTGGCGAGACCGGCGAGGGCGAGCAGCGGGAAAACAAACGGTTTCATGAGACGGATGGCGTGTCGGTGTTGTTTGGATGGCCGCGGGCCTGCTCTCGCTGGCGAGGGTGCCTGGCACGGCGGTTCATCATGCAAGTCGCGCGAGCGGGCATTTCCTTGGAGGATTTCTTCAGGGAAATTATTCATCGGGATTTCCCGGGGGGGACGGTGTGTGGAACCTCGTCTCCGGATTGGAACCGTCGTCCGGTTGACGCCGGCAACTCCCGGCCCCTATCGTCCGGCCTTCCCATCACTCATGAAACGCCGTTCCGCCGTTGTCATCCGCCCTGGAGGAGTCCTCCGCTGGTCCACCGTCGCCCTGCTCACTGGGGCGGGGCTCACCGGTTGCGATCGCGGCTATGTCGCCACCGCGAAGGACCAGCAGATGGCGGAAACCCAGAAGCGCATCGAGGCGCTCGATGCCCAGAAGACCAAGCTCGCGAGCGGCATGGTGCCGAACAATTTTCATCTCGAGGGGGTCGGCTACTACCATGCCGGTGCCCGGGACTTCTTCGCCCACCCATACGGCTTCGAGCGCGACGGCAAGTGGTTCGTGAATGGCATCTGGCAGGGGAGCCCCGGTCCCGCCACGGTCGCGGACAGTCGCCCGAGTTCCGAAGCATTGAAGAAAGTGGAAGCCGCCCTCGAAAAGGAGCAGCAGTTGCTCGCCGGGCAGTCGGGTGCCACGCGGAGCAGCGGAGGGTTCGGCGTGGGCAATGCCCTCCTGATGTACTGGATGCTCTCCGGCAACCGCGGCTTCTTTTCACCGGGCAATGGTTTCCGCCAGGCTTCTACCCACGCACCGCAGTGGCAGGGCAGCGTGGAGAGCCAGCGCAGCGCCGTGGCGTCCCACGCCGCCGCCAATCCCGGCTACCAGCGCTTGGTCGATCAAAGTCGCTCCAGTGGCGTGCCCGTCCGCGCTGGCCAATCGGTGCGCGGAGGCTTCGGTTCTAGCGCCCGCAGCAGCGGGGGTGGAGGTGGTGGTCGCTTCTCATTCGGCGGCTGATGAATACCCCCATTCGTCTCGAATCCCGGCCGCCGCGGCCGGACTGGCAGCAGCGCGTCGAGGATGCCGGCCTGCTCTGGCATGGTGCCGGTGGCCAGCCGTATTGGACCGAGGACCAGCACCTCGTCTTCGCCTTGGAGGCCGCGGAGGTCCTTGAGGACGCTGCCAATGAACTCCACGCGCTCTGCCTCCATGCCTGCGAGGAAATTGTCCGCCGCGATTGGTTCGGCCGGCTCGCCATTCCGGATGCCGCGGCGGGTCTGGTGCAGACCTCGTGGATGGCTGGCGACCGCGCGCTCTACGGCCGCTTTGACTTGGCTTGGGGAGGCACCGGCACGCCCAAGCTGCTCGAATACAATGCCGACACCCCGACGTCGTTGTTGGAAGCGGCGGTCATCCAGTGGCAGTGGCTGGAGGACGTCGCGCCCGGAAGCGATCAGCTCAATTCCATCCACGAGGCCTTGGTCGAACGCTGGCAGCTCTTTCCCGAGCCGGTGATCCACTTCGCCTGCGTGTGGGACAACCTCGAGGACCGCCAGACCATCGCTTATCTGGCCGAGACCGCCGAGCAGGCGGGGAAAAACGTCGAGCTGCTGGACATCGCCGAGATCGGCTTTTCCGAGGGCGGTCGCTTCACCGATGCCGCCGAGCGTCCCATCGAGCGACTCTTCAAGCTCTACCCGTGGGAGTGGATGGCGGAGGAACCGTTCTTTGCCGAGATCGGCCAAGAGCGCCAGCGCTTCACCGAGCCGGCGTGGAAGATGATGCTTTCGAACAAGGGGATCCTTCCCATCTTGTGGGAGCTGAATCCCGGTCATCCGTTGCTACTACCCGCGTCGTACTCGCGCGAAGGGCTCGGCGCGGTGGACCGCTGGGTGGAGAAGCCCTTCTTCGGCCGCGAGGGCAGTGGCGTGGTCCTGCGCTCCAGCGGCCCTTTCCATGCACCGCCGCCCCTCGGTCCCACGGTTTATCAGCAGCACGCCGATCTCTTCCAAGCCGCCGGCCGCCACGTGGTCTGGGGCCTGTGGATGATCGGCGACGAATGCCGGGGCCTCTCGGCCCGCGCGGATACCTCACCGGTCACCGGCAACCTGAGCCGCTTCCTGCCTCACCGGATCGAGGGGTAGGATTGCGCGGGAAACGACATTTCTTGAAAGTATTCGCCTTATCTCTACGCTATGCACCGGTTATGAAAATTCTCCCAGGCATGATCGCATCGTTGGCCGTTCTTGCGGCCATGATCCTCCCGGCATCCCACGCCGCCGAAAAGAAAGCCAAATTCTCCGATTGGGACCTCGGCAAGGTCGTTTTTGGGGAAAGGGTCGGCAACAAGGACGTGAAGGGCAAGGTGGTGGTGCTGGAATACTGGGGCGTGAAGTGTCCGCCGTGCGTCGCCTCGCTGCCGCACCTCGCCGAAATGGACCGCGAGCATCGTGCCGAAGGTCTGGTGATCATCGGTGCCGAATGCCAGGGGCACTCGAAGGATGAGATGAAGCCGCTGCTCGAAAAGGCGAAGGTCGATTACACCATCGTCGAGGGAGCGGAAGGTCCCATCGAGGTGACCGGAATCCCGCGCGTGTTCGTCTTTGGAACCGATGGCAATCTGGTTTTCGACGGACGTCCCTCGGGAGCCGAGTTTGACAAGGCGGTGAAGGATGCCCTCGCCACCGTGGAGAAGAGCGGGGAAGGTGCGGCGGACAAGCCCGCGGGCAACCTCATCGAGCAGCGCGAATGGACCAATGCGACCGGCGGCAGCATCCGGGCCGCGGTGAAGACGGCCAACGACAAGACGGTCACCTTCGTGATGGCGAACGGGAAGAACGTGGAATACGCGCTGGAGAAGCTCTCCGAGGAATCCCGCAAGGCGATCACGGAAGCCATCGAGAAATCGAAGGCCACGCCCTGACATGGGCCGGTGAAGCCGATGGACTTTTTCCAAGCGCCGCCGCGATCCACCCTCGCGCGGCGCTCTTTTATGCCGGTTGAACTGACTTTACGGGAGTGCCGGGGCGGATAGCCTCCCGGCGAGAAGGACATGGACGAAACCACGCTGCGGATCGACACGCTGCAGGCCATCGAACTGGCCGAGGGCGTGGAGGTGCGGCTGCGCATCGCGGGGCCGCTCCCGCGTGGCATCGCGTTGGGGATCGACATGATCTTGCAGGGGCTGATCCTGACCATCGGCGCGTTCATCCTCATGATCGCGGGGTTCGGGATCGGCTTTCAGGTGGCGGTCGGGGTATTCCTGTTGGCGTGGTTTTTCATGCGCTGGTGGTATCCGGTGTTTTTCGAGGCCTCGAAGCGTGGGGCCACGCCGGGCAAGCGGATGCTCGGGCTGCGGGTGGTGCAGACGTCCGGCGCGCCGATCACCTTCGGGCAGGCGATTTTGAGGAACTTCCTCCGCTGGATCGATGAGATGCCGCTGTGGCCGGCGGTGTGGACCGGCGGGATGTATGTGCCGACCATGGCTTTCGGACTGGCGGCGTGCATGGCCACCAAGCGCTTCCAGCGGCTGGGCGACCTCGCGGCGGGCACGGTGGTGATTTATGACCGGGTGCTGCCGGAACCAGCGGTGCCCGCGCCGCCGCCGATGGAGGCGGCCCGGCCGGCGGTGGCGTTGCGGCCGGAGGAAGTGCGCGCGGTGGTGGCCTTCCGCGAGCGGGCCGGGCTTTGGTCGGAGGGACGGCGTGCGGAGATCGCCGACCATGCCAAGGAACTGACGGGCGGCGACGGCCAGAAGGGCGTCTCGCGGATCATGGCGATTGCCCACTGGCTGCAGGAACGACGATGAGCCCGGGATCTTTTGAAGAACGCCGCGCGGCGGAGTGGGTGGAACTGGACCGCCTGATCACCAGCGTGGAAAAGGGCAAGCCGGTGGAAGGCGTGGACGAATTGCCGCGGCGCTTCCGCGAGGCCTGCTCGGACCTCGCGCTGGCCCGCCAGCGGATGTATGCCGGCCATTTGATCGACCGGTTGAACACGCTCGTCATCCGCGGCTACAAGCTGCTTTACCGCAGCCGCAAGCATGGCTGGCAGGCGGCGCTGAAATTCGCCGTGACCGGATTTCCGCAGGCCATCCGGCGCGAGTGGCGGCTGTTCTGGCTGTGCAACGCGCTGTTCTGGATTCCGTTCTTCGCGATGATGGCGTCGGCGTGGTTCGACATCGACTGGATCCGCTCCGCCATCGGCCAGGAAGGCATGGCCAACATGGAAATGATGTACGGCGGGAAGGAGGAGCAGCTCAGTTTCCTGCGCAAGGAGTTCGGCTCGAACTTCATGATGTTCGGCTTCTACATCCGCAACAACGTCGGCATCGACTTCCAGATCTTCGCCGGCGGGATCGCCGCGTGCGTGGGCACGATCTTTTTCCTGATCTACAATGGCGTCCACATCGGCGCCTCGGCGGGCTATGTCCACTATGCCTGCAATCCCGAGTCGTTCTGGACCTTCGTGGCGGGGCACTCGTCGTATGAGTTGTTAGGCATGGTGGTGGCTGGCATGGCGGGCATGCGGTTGGGACTTGGCGTCTTGAAACCAGGCCGGTTGCCGCGGGCGCGGGCGATTGCGGAGGCGGGGCGGCGGGCGCTGCCGCTCTTGTTAGGCGCGGCGGTGATGACCGGCATGGCCGCGGTGGTGGAAGGCTTTTGGTCGGCGCAGCGGATCGAGTCGGAGGTGAAATACGCGGTGGGCATCGCCGGCTGGGTGCTGCACGCCGTGTATTTCCTGGCACTGGGAAGGGGGGCTCGTGCGGCTTGAGGACATGACGGCCGAGCTCCGCCCGCGGAGCGATTGGGAAGCGGTGGATCTCGGCATCGCACTTGCCCGGCGGGATTTCTGGCGGCTTTTCGGCTGCTGGTGGCTGGGCATGCTGCCGGCGCTGGTATTGTCACTGGTTTTCTTACGCGATTTGCCGGTGCTGCTGCTGCTCGCCTGCTGGTGGTGGATGCCGGTCAGCTCGCGGCTCGTGCTTTTCGTGTTGAGCCGCCGGCTGTTCGGCGAGCTTCCCGGCTGGAAAGCGGTGCTGCGCGAGTGGCCGCGGGCCTGCGTGCGGCGCTTCTTCTTCCGCTTGCTGTGGGCGCGCTTCTCGCCGTGGCGGCCGTTGACGATGGCCGTCGAGGACCTCGAAGGACTGCGGGGAAAAGACTACGTCACGCGGGTGCGGCTGCTGCTGCGCCGCGGCGACGCTACCGTGGTGGTGCTGGCGCTGTGGCGGGCGTTGCTGACCCTTTGGCTGGCGATCGCGGTATTCGCCACCGCGCTGATGTTCCTCCCGGCGACCGAGGCCCAGGCCTGGAGCCTGGCGATGGAGGAGTGGGGCGGCCATTCATGGGCGGGCCTGCCAAAATCACTGCTGTGGACCGGCGTGGCGTCGGTAATGCTCTCGATGTCGCTCGTGGACGTCTTTGGCACCGGTGCGGGTTTCGGTATCTACGTGAACCATCGTACGTGGATCGAGGGTTGGGACGTGGAACTCGCCTTCCGGCGCTTGGGCAATCGCCTCCGCGGTGCGGCCGGAGTGGCGATGACGCTGCTGCTATTTGGCATCATGGCCCCGCGGGCGGTCGCGGCGGAGGAGGCGCCGAAAGAGGTCATCACCGACGTCAAGGCGCACCCGGATTTCGAGGTCTTCAAGCACACTTGGAAGGAACGGACCCCGGGCAGCCCGTGGAACTGGAATGGTCCGGGCGAATGGTTCGCTTACCTGATCCAAGGCATCGGCTGGACCTTGCTCGGCCTTTTGATCGCCTTCCTGGTGTGGATGATCTGGCGGCATCGCCATGTGTTCCAGGCCCGCGGCATCAACTTGACCAAGTCGGCTCCCGCTGCGGCGCGAGTGGTGATGGGCATGGACGTCGCCCCGGAGTCGCTGCCGAAGGATATCCCGGCGGCGGCGATGGAACTGTGGCGCGTCGGGCGTCGCCAGGAGGCGATGAGCTTGCTTTACCGCGGTGCGATTTCCCGGCTGATCGAAAGCGGCGGCGTCGAGATCGCGGAGTCGGACACGGAGAGCGATTGCCTGCGACGGGTCGAGGCGGAGGCGGCCGCGCACGCAGGTTACTTCGGCGGGCTGACCGACGCGTGGATGATGCTCGCCTATGGTCGCCGCGCGCCCCAGGACGAGCGAATGCAGGAACTCTGCGCGGCTTGGCCATTTTCGTTCTCCTCGGAAAGGAGGCCGGCATGAGGATCCTCTGGGTGATCCTGTGCCTGCTGCTCGCCGGTTGCGGTGGCAGCTACACGACACGCACCGAGGAAACCGGCTACAAGGGCAAGGCGAAGCTGGATGCCTACCTCGCCGCCGCGCGTTTCCTCGAGCGGATGGATTACACCGTCATCAACAAACCCGGCTGGCCGGACCTCGACGAGGTGTCGGTGATGCTGGTGCCGGCTTCCGTGCTTGCGACCGATGCCTACGTCCGCGAGGTGAAGGAGTGGGTCGCAGGCGGCGGCCATCTCATCTGTTTGTTGGAGAACGCCGAGTCGTACCATGACGATTGGGGTAGAGCCGGAAGCTTCCGGATCTTCGGCAACGAGGAGGTTCCGGAGTCCCTCGCAACGTGGCTGAAAGAGGAGGGGCTGACCTTTAGCGCGAGTGGCGGGAAGGTGGAGGCGAAGAAGTTGCAAGTGGACGACGAGAACTACGAGGTCTTCGTGGAATCCTCGATCGGCGTTCAGAAAGGCAATCGGGCGCGCAAGGCCATGGCGCAGGCGGATGTCGGGGACGGCATCGTCACGGTGATGGCCGATGCCCGGCCCTTCCGCAACCGCTACATCGGCGACAACGATCACGCGGAGTTGCTTTTGGCGCTGGTGGACATGTCGCCCTACGAAGGAAGCGTGGCCATCATCCGCGATGCGGGGCTTTCCTTGTGGACCATGCTGTGGCGGCACGGTTGGCCGGCCTTGGTCGGGCTGCTGGTGCTGACGGCGATCTGGCTGTGGAAAAACATGCCGCGCTTCGGTCCGATGCGTCGCGAGGAAGAGCCGACCCATCAGCGCGACTACGATCATCATCTCGAAGCGCTGGGCGATTTCCAATGGCGGCTCGACAAGGGCCAAGCGCTGCTGCGCCCGCTGCGTGACTCGGTGCTCGAGCGGGCAATGCGGCTCGGTGGCCAACATCATGGCGACGTTTTCGAATGGATGGCCCTGCGTGCCGGAATCACCCGCGAGCGCGCCGAACGCGCGATGACCCACGAGCGGCCGCCGGATCCCACGTCCTTCACCCGCGTGGTCGCGGATCTCCAACAGCTCCACCTCTCACTCACATGACCGAAGAAGAAGCAGCCGCCGTAATGTACGCCCCGCCCGCGCCGCCGCCGTCGGCCGATGCCTCCGCCTTGGTCGCGCGCCTGCGGGCCCAGGTCGAGCACGCCGTGCTCGGCCAGCGCGAGGTGGTCAGCCAGGTGCTCGCCGGATTGCTGGCGGGCGGGCATGTGTTGTTAGAGGGCAAGCCGGGCCTCGGGAAGACGATGCTGGTGGTCGCGCTGGCGCGGGCCTTCGGCGGCACCTTCGGTCGTATCCAATTCACGCCGGACCTGATGCCGTCGGATGTCACGGGCTTCCGGCTTTTCGACATGAAGAGCCAGACCTTCCAGCTCCGACAGGGACCGGTCTTCTGCAACTTGCTGCTTGCCGACGAAATCAACCGCGCTCCTGCCAAGACCCAGGCGGCGCTGCTTGAAGTGATGCAAGAGCGGCAGGTGACCATCGATGGCGAGACGCTGAGGATGGCACCGCCGTTCATGACCCTGGCCACGCAGAATCCGGTGGAGCACGAAGGCACCTATCCGCTGCCGGAAGCCCAGCTCGACCGCTTCCTGATGAAGATCCTGATCGACTACCCGACGCGCGATGCCGAGTCGGACATCGTCACCCGCGCGGCGGCGGAAGCGCCGGGGGATTCGTCCACGGCGGACTTGCAGGTGGTGGCCACGCCCGAAGATGTCGTGCGTGCCCAAGCGGCGGTCGCCGCGGTGCAAGTGGTGCGCGAGGTGGTGGACTACGCGGTGGCGATCGTCCAAGCGACGCGTGAAGCGAAGACCGTTTGGCTCGGTGCGGGCACTCGCGGCGCGATCGCGCTGGTCCGCATCGGCAAGGCCATCGCGGTGATGCACGGCCGCCATTTCGTGATCCCGGACGACATCAAGGCGGCCGCGCTGCCGGTGCTGCGCCACCGCGTCCAGCTCGCGCCGGAAGTCGCGATGGGTGGACAGTCGATGGATGAGGTGCTGCGGACGATCGTCGATTCCGTGCCGGCACCGCGGCAGTGAGAGGAGATTGCAGATAGACGATCCAATCCGCACTTCCAACACCGCCGTGACACCTTCAAAAAAGGACTACTTTGAGGCAGGCAAGGGGGATATTCAGTTATCCATCCACGACGGGGCATCGGTTCATTTGCGGTCTGTAACCAAGCATGGAGACCCTGTTGAACTCAACAGCGAAGAAGCGCGGAGTCTTGCTAAATTGCTCATGGAGCTTGCTGAACGTGCAGATTGATTTTCACCCCATGATTTTCATGAACGAACCTACCGCGGGGATACGGAGTCCGCAGGGAGATCGCGGACTCTCCACGGTTCGATTCTCTTTCTGAAATGAGCCCGACTGCCAGAGCGCTAGGAATCGTGGTGGCGTGGGCCCTCTTCGGGCTCGCGGCCTCGGTGTGGCGCGAACTGGTCACGCCATGGTGGATTTCCGGCGCGGTCCTCGCTACCGCGGCGCTGCTGGATGGCATCGTGTTGAAAAGGCTGGCTCGGGTGGAAATCGCACGGCGCTTGCCCGGTCGTTTCGCGGTCGGCGAGGCATCGGACGTCCGGCTCGACATTCGCAACCCCGGCCGCTTCCCGGCGGTGGTGGAAGTCTTCGACGGCATCCCGCCGGGCGGGCAGGCCGAGCTCATGCCGTGGGCCGGTGCCATTCCCGCCGGTGGCAAGGCTCGGGTGACTCATCCCGTGCGCATCATCGAGCGCGGCATGGCGTCGTTTGGGAAGGTCCATGTACGACGGACATCGGTGATGGGACTTTGGCGGATGCGACACACTGCGGGAGTCGCGGAGGAGGTGAAGGTTTATCCGGACTATGAGCCGGTGCTGAAGTTCGCGCTGCTGGCGATGCAGGCGCGGCAGGAGCAGATGGGTATCGTGCGGAAATCCTTCGCCGGCAGCAGCCGCGATTTCCACCAGCTCCGCGAGTATCGGGAGGGCGATCCGATGTCGCAGATCGACTGGAAGGCGACCTCGCGGCGCGTGACGTTGATCAGCCGCGAATTCCAAGAGCAGCGGAACCAGATCGTCATCTTCCTGACCGACACCGGCCGCCGGATGCGGGCGATGGATGGCGAGCTGCCGCAGTTCGACCACTGCTTGAATGCGATGCTGCTGCTGTCCTACGTCGCCTTGCGCCAAGGCGACCAAGTCGGCGTGCAAGCCTTCGGAGGGACCCATCGCTGGCTGCCGCCGGTGAAGGGGGCGCATTCGATGTCGGTCTTGCTCAATCACCTCTTCGACTACCAGACCACGCCGGAGCCGAGCGACTTCGCCGCGGCGGCGGAGAGCCTGCTCGCCCGGCAGAAACGGCGGGCTCTGGTGGTGGTGATGACGAACCTGCGCGGCGAGGATTCCTCGGAGCTGGTCCCCGCGCTGCGCTTGTTGCGCTCGAAGCACCTCGTGATGCTCGCCAGCCTGCGTGAGCGCTCGGTGGAAGACGCGCGGACCAAGCCGATCGATGAATTCTCCGACGCCCTGCGCTTCGCCGCAGCCGAACGCTACGATGCCGAGCGCACCGAGGTGCTCGCGACGTTGCAAGGGTTCGGCATCCTCACCTTGGACGTGCCGGCCCAGCAGTTCCCGATCGCGTTGGCGAACCGCTACCTCGACATCAAGGCCGCGGGACGGCTTTGACGCGTCACTGGCTTTCGACTTCGGCGATGGCCCAGACGAAGGCGCCCACCCAGCCAAGGAAGGTCCACCCGAGCAGGAAGTTCAGTGCCAAGATCGCGCCGGAGCGGCGGATCCGGTAGTTCCACGCGATGATGGCGGGCAGGAAATAGACGACCAGCGCCGCCAAGAGCACGATGGCAAGGCCGAGCCATTGCAACACGATCGGCAGCGACTTCAGGATGGCTTCCTCCCCGAAGTAGTAGAAGGTCACCGCGGAGACGACCACTGCGAGCGCGAGCCCGATCACCCACCAGCCCCAAGCCGGCAGGGCATGTTCTTCGCGCAAGGTTCGCCGCCGCCGTGGATGGCGGGGTTCGTAGGCCTCCTCCGGGATTGGAGCGGGCTTCGAATCCATGAACTTCGCGCGCAGGCTTTCAAGGTTCTCCATCCCGCCAAGTTATCCGCGGGATGGCGTTTCGCAAGATCCGGTATCTTGCCGGGTGGTCGCCAAGTCGCTATCCCTCCGGCGCACCCATGAAGTTCTCCCGGTTCGCGGCGATTCCAGCCATTGTCTTCCTTAGCCAATGCGGCACCCCGTCCGCGCCGGAATGTCATGGGGTGCCGCGCGCGTCGCGTGGGGCGCCGTCCGTTTTCATCGAGCAGGCCCGCCAGGGATGGCACGGCATGGCGGTCGCCGGGACCGCCGCGGAGCGCGAGCAAGCCCGGCGCTCCTACAATGACGCGGTCGCCAAGCTCTTCGACCAGCTCCACTGCGGCGGCGGCAGCATTCATGAGCAAGCGGCGGCGATGGGCACGACCATCGACGAGTCCCGCACGCTTGGTGCCGGGATCCGCTTGCAGGATCTCGATGCCATCCTTCCCGCCTCCCGCGTCTCCACCAAGAACGTCGGCGAGCGCCACACCGAGGAAGGTCTGGGCGTGCCGGTGGTCGGCTGGAAGAAGACCGCGGAGGAAGGGGAGCCGCGCTGGGAATTCGAGCCTCCGACCGGCGTGCCGCTCAATCTCACCGCGGTGCTGCGCTTTTCTAACAACCAAGCGCCGCCGCAGTGGGCGTTCCGCTATCCGGGCCGGGCGAAGGAGGAAGCGGTCGGCAGCCAGCCGATGAAGCTGGCCGCCGATTGGTCGGCACCATCGGCCTTGTACTGGCACATGAGCGAATTGGACGACTTCGACCTTGAGAAGGTCTTCCTGCCGAGTCGCTTCTCCGACGAGACCGCGCTTTACGTCGCTTCGCCGTATGATCCGAAGCGCATTCCGCTGGTGCTGGTCCATGGCTTGAAGTCGAGCCCGGGTGCCTTCCGGAGGCTCTACAACGAGCTCAACCGCGAGCCGTGGTTCCGCGAGAACTATCAGGTGTGGTTCTTCAGCTACCCGACCGGCAACAACTGGACTTACAGCGCCGCGCGCTTCCGC
>CBKZPU010000074.1:0-23393 GCA_966696705.1 uncultured Verrucomicrobiaceae bacterium
CCACCGGGGCCACCACCGGGGCCTCCCGGCCCGCCCGGTCCACCGCCGGGGCCGCCGGTGTTGAGTGGGTTTGCCGGAGCCACCGGGCTGACGCCGATGATCTGGCTGTAGGGGAGGGGCGCGAGCAGGAAGGGATCGTCGTAAAAGTCGTGCTGGCCCGACCAGGCACCGAAGAAGGACGCATATTTGCCAACTTGGAAGTTCAGCCGCTGGTCATCACACACGCGCCAGCGGACGAAGGCCTCGTCGATCCGCAGTTCTCCATCCGGGGCGCTGCCGGCGTCGAGGCCGCGATCCCAGCGGGTCATGCTGTGAAAGGTCAGGTGTTCGCCCGCGGCGGCGTCGAACTCGAGCGAGAAGCGCGGCGCGAAAAACGCGTCGTCGTCATGGTCGAGCAAGGCGGGAGCCGGAGTGTCGCCGGTCCACAGCACGGCCTCGACCGATGGCCGGAGGTCGATCTGGAACGAGCCGTCCTGCGGCCCGAAGGTGACGCCGTTTTGAGCGGAGGCGACCGTGGCGGCGAGCGGGAGGAGGAGGGCTTTCACGGCACGGAGGTGGTTTTGGCGAAGCCGGCGGTGACGGTTTTTCCGGCGCTGATGGTGACCGGTGTGGACCACTTGGCCTTTTCGTCGAATTGGGCGTGGAGCGTGTAGTTTCCCGGCGGCAGGCCGGTCAGGGTGAACTTGCCGGCGGCGTCGGTGGTCGTGAAGTAGCGGCTGTCCACGACCAGAATGACGGCCTTCATATGGTCGTGGATCTCGCATTGGAGGCGGACCAGGCCGGGCTTGTCGAAGGTGGCGGTGGGCGCGGGGCGTTCGCTTTTCTTGTAGCGGCCGGCGTCGAAGCGCTTGGTGCGGGACAGCGAGAAGACGTTGTGGAAGTCGGGGTCGTCGTTGGGAAACTCGACCGTGGTGCGCAACGGGACGACCAGCAGGCTCTGGGCGAATTGGTAGCCGTGCTGGGTGAGCGCGACTCGCGGCGGAGCGGCTGGCGCGCCGGTGCCCGGACCTTCGAGCCAAACCCCGGCGCGCGGTGGCGGCGGCGGAGACACCTTTCCGGAAATGGTGCCGGTGTATTTCTCCACGGCAATTCGGCCGCGCGGGCGGGCGGGCAGCGGGATCTGGCCGGTGACCGCGCCGGTCGGCGCGGCCTCCGCATGGAGGGCCAACACGAGGAAGAGTGTGAAGAGTCGCATGGGAAGGGCTCTCCTTGCATAACCGCCCTGGGCGGGGGCGGAAAAGACAAATTGCGACAACGCGCCGTACCGAAATTGCTTTGCGACCACCGGCCTTGAGCATGAGATGAGGGCGCGGATTTCCGATGGACGATCCCTCTAACAGCGGCCTCCCGGCCGAGGACTTCTTCATGGCGGCGCTGTGGGACGCCGCCCGGCCGGTGGCAGCCGTGGTGCCCGGCTACGAAATCCTCGGCGAGATTTCGCGTGGCGGCATGGGGGTGGTCTATCATGCCCGGCAGTTGCGCCCCGAGCGCGAGGTCGCCTTGAAGGTGCTGCTGGCGCAGTTCGCGGAGGAACCCGAAATGCTCGCCCGCTTCCAGATCGAGGCGCGGGCGATGGCGGGGCTCGATCATCCGGGGATCCTGCCTGTCTATGAAGTCGGCGAAGCGCAAGGCGCGCCGTTCTTTTCGATGAAGCTGGCGACCGGCGGCTCGTTGTCCGACCGGCTGTTGCGCGGCCCGCTGCCACCGAGGGATGCCGCAACCCTGATGGTTGAGCTTTGCCGCGCCCTGCACCACGCGCACCAGCATGGCGTGCTGCACCGCGACCTGAAGCCGGGGAACTTCCTCTTCCTCGAAGACGGCCGCGCCTGCGTCAGCGACTTCGGCCTGGCCAAGCTGACGCTGGCCGAGCACGGGCCATTGCTCACGCGCACCGAGTCGTTCTTCGGCACGCCGCACTACATGCCGCCGGAGGTCGCCGCAGGGTCGGTGGGCAATGCCACCGTGGCAGGCGACCTCTACAGCATGGGAGCGGTGCTTTACGAATGCCTCACGGGAAAGCGCCCGCATCCGTCGAAGGAAAACGTGGCCGCGTTGCTGCGCTCGATCGCCGATGATCCGATCACCCCGCCCGCGATGTTGCGACCGGAGGTGCCGCGCGACCTTTCGGTGATCTGCATGAAGGCGCTCGAGCGCAATCCGGCGGATCGCTACGCGAGCGTCGGTGACTTCGCGGATGATCTCGAACGCTGGCTGGACGGTCGCCCGATCCAAGCGCGTCCGGCCGGTCCCTTCGAGACCGCGTGGCGGTGGGCGGTGCGGCATCCGTTGCCCGCCGGGTTGCTGACGGCACTGGTGGTGGTGACATGGGCTGGCGGGGCCTTGCTTGCGGTGAGCTATCATCAGCGTGGCGAGGCATTGAGCGATGCACGGCAGAAGCTGCAGCGTTCCCTGATCGATCAGGCACGCTCCCAACGGCTGTTGGGCGCACCGGGGCATCGCGAGCGCGCGCTTTCGCTGCTGCGCCAGGCATCGGGGATCGCCAAGACCGCCGAGATCCGCGATGAAGCGGCAGCTTTGCTCGCGCGGCCGGATCTAGGTCCTCAAGCGACCCCGCGACCGGCCCCGGTTGCGCCGGTTGGATTTCCGGAGGACCCTATCACGGCGTGGAAAGCTTCGCGCCTCGTGTTGACCACACATGAATCGGGTGCGGCCCGACTTTGGGAAAACCAGCGCGCGATCAAGGAGTGGATGCCACCCGACGGCCGCGAAGTTACCGGGGACTTCCTCCCGGGCGACGGCGGCTGGGTGCTCGCGGAGACCGAGCACGGAACCATTCTCGAACGACCGGGCCACCCGCTATCGGTGCTCGCGCCGCCCGGGCCGATGGTGCGCTTCCTGACTGTCGATCCCACCGGTCGGCGTTTCGCCACGGCCGGCGAGAATGGCTATGAGGTCCGCCGTCTAACGGTATCGAACCATTCATGGCAATGGGGGGATGCCCAGGCGCGTTGTGCCGCGGCGTGGTCGGCTGATGGCGACCGGCTCGCCGCCGCGGCGGGCGATCGCCACGAGGTGGTTATTCTCACGTCGGGCGAAGGCGCGACTTGTGCGACGATGCCGGTCACCGGCGTGCCGCAGCATCTCGCCTTCGATCACGAGGGCGGCTTGCTGGCGGTGGCCTCGGACGATGGCGTGATCGCGCTCGGCGAAGCGACCACTGGCGCGATCTGGTGCACGGTGAAGTTCCAAGCGGCAAGCCTCGCCTTTTCCGCTGAGGGCGGCGAGCTGCTGGCGACTAGCGGCGATGGCCGTGTCCATGGCTGGCCCGTTTTCTCGCCGCAGTCCTTTCATGAATGGACCGAGCCCGCCCGCGCGAAGTCGGACGGCGCGGTCTTCGGGATGAGCTTTTCGCCCGATGGAAAGCACCTGCTCACGGTCTCGAATGGCTGTATCGGCGTGTGGTCGGTCGCGGACGAACGGCAGGCCGGCTATCACTTGTTAGAGAACCAGCGCATCGATGTGCAATCGGCGGCGTGGTGGTTGAACGACCGGGAGATCCTGCTGCAAGTGCCGGGCGGATTGGAAAAGCTCGCCATCGACACCGCCGGAAAACCCGGCGTTCCGTCGAGGGTGCCGCGGGTGCCGGGAAGCACGGTGCTGGATGTCTTGCCGGAGGGCTGGCTGGTCGCGCTGACCGATGAAGAGGGCGGGGAATCCCATGAGTTGTGGCCCGGCGGCGATCCCGATCAAGCGCGGCCGGCGGCGGCTCCCCGAGTGAAAACCGGTGGGGTGCGAACCAATGGAGGGGGCGGTACGGCAACACTCGGCACCGATGGAGAAATCCAGGTGCAGCGTTCTGACGGAACGCGCTTGCGTTTGGTGCCGCCCTTCGAGCCGGGAATTCGCGCGATGACAGTTTCCAAGGATGGAAGCCGCCTCATCCTGCTGACCCGGCTTCACCGCGTGTTCACCTGGGATCTCGCGGCACTTTCCGCGACGCTCGACCGGCTTGGCCTTTGAGCGGGGTGTTGCATGAATTGCCGCGTTTTGTCAGCGTGAGTCATGAGAGGAGAAGACCGCACCGTGGCGGGTCAATTCCCGCAGACCCGCTGGAGCATCGTCCAGCGTGCGCGCAGTGACGAGCCGACGGCGGAAACCCGCCGCGCGCTGGAGGACATTTGCACCGGCTATTGGCTGCCGATTTACGCCTTCATCCGCCGCACCGGCGTGCGGCCGGTCGAGGCGGAGGAACTCACGCAGGAGTTCCTCATGAATCTGGCGCAGGGCGAATACCTGGATCATGCCGACCGCCAGCGCGGCAAGCTGCGCACCTTCCTGCTTGGCTGCGTGAAGCATTTCCTGGCCAACCAGCGTCGCACGGCGAACCGGCTCAAGCGTGGCGGCGGCGTCGCGCCGGTATCCATCGATCAAGCGGTGGCCGAGCATGGCTACGCCGCGGAGCCGAGCGATGACCTGACACCGGATGCCGTCTTTGAGCGACGCTGGGCGAAGAGCCTGATGGAGCAGGTGATGGCCGCGCTGGCCGCGGAAATGGAGCAGGAAGGAAAGCGGCCGTTGTACGATGCGCTGCTGCCTTTCACCCATCTCGAAGCCAAGCCGGCGACGCTGGCCGAGACCGCGGACAAGCTCGGCATGAACGAGGCCGCGGTGAAGATGGCGATCAGCCGGCTGCGCCACCGGCTTCGCGACCGCCTGCGCGAGGCGGTCGCGGAAACGCTCGGTCCTGACGACGACCTTGAGGCAGAGATGATGCACTTGCGGGAGCTGTTGGTCGCGCCAACGACGTGAGTTCATTCCTCGGCACCCGAGTCCGGCTCCGCAAAGATCTGGCCGAGCCCGGCGTCATACCAGGCATCGAGTTCGGCGATCGCCTGCAGCTTCGACTCTTCATCGGCAAGGGTCATCGCCCGTTCGAGGCGGGACTGCCGCTCGCGATCGAGCCGCAGCAGGGCAATGCGCGAATCGGAATTCCGTGCGGCTTCCGCATACTGGACTTCCGCGGCCAGTACCTCCGCAGGGCTGCTGGCGGCTTCGAGACGGCGGGCTTCCTCGATCCCGAGCCGATCGAGAATGGCGGAAGTGCCATCACTCACCGAGAGCCCGATGTCCGCGAGTTCGTCGTAGCGGTCGCCGGGGGGATGCCCGATGACGGGCAGGAGTTGCTCAGAGACCCATGCGTGGTAGAGCGCGTCGATCTCTTGCAGCAGTTGGCGGATGGCGTCCTCGCGATTGCCCTTTTCGGCAACGAGGGCATCGAAGCGGCTTTGCCAGGCGGCGAGGCTCGCGGTTTCATCGCCGTTTGCCGGGCGCTCGGATCGCGAGGGATTGGCGTTGATCTGAACGGATGGGCGGCGAGTGAGTTTGGTCGGCTTGGCGGCTGGAAGGGATCTCGAGGAGGTCGTCTCGCCGGAATCGGGAAACAGCGCCGCCGCGGCGAGGAGAAGGATGCCAGAGGCGACGAAGAGCGTGCTTTTTTTCATGGGAAAGTATGGAAGGGGTGCGAGGAAGGCGCCCCTCCGCGAGGGAGGAGCGCCGTGGTTTTTCGGGTGCCGGGGATGGCTCACTCGATCCGCTTGATGGTCACGCTGATCGAGCCGGAGTTGTCGCCGTAGGCCGCGATCGTGTCGTTGGCGTAGAGGCACAGGAACCCGTGGCCGGCGGCGGTGTGGGTGAGGGTGCGGCCGATGCTGAAGCCGCTGCCGCCGATGAAGTTGAGCGGGTTCGACGCGGTCGGGTGGGTGAAACGCTCGCCGATCAAGCGCATCATGTTGGCGGGATGGCGGCGTGCGGCATCAAGCGGACCCGGGGTGTAGCCGTTCGCGTTGACGGTCGTGGAGAAGGGATCGATGCCATTCTTCCAAGTGTCGCTGCTGCTCGACGAGAAGGTGTACTTCTGCCCGGCGACCAGATACACGGTGGGGAAATTGTGCGTCTGCCCGGCTTGCACCGTCACCGTCTTCGACTGGTTCAAGGCGAGCTGGTATTCGTCCTTGAAGATCAGGTTGCCATTGCCGGCGACGGTCTGGTTCGTTTCCTCGATCTTGGTCAGGCCGATCACGCCGGGACCGGAAGTCTGCGGGGTCGTGTAGCCGGGAACCGTTTGCCAGAGGATGCGGGTGGCGGCGAGGGCATTGGCGGCCGCTTGGCTCGCCCGCTTGTCCTTTTTGACAAAGTCATCCCAGAAGAAGGTGATCAGCGGCTCGGGCATCCAGTCCATCGTCGAGGAACCGATCGAGGTCTTGGCCCCGATCGCCAGCCAGTCGTCATTGGTGGTCGCACCGAAGCAGTTGCACATGTGGACGAGGCGCAGCTTGAAGTTGAACGCCGATCCCTGCTGGGCCCGCGCTTCGGTGAGGAGCGTGCGGATGGTCCCGAAGTTGGTCAGGGTGGCGGTGGTGCGGGTGAGGGGATTGAAAACTGTCGTCGTCGTCAGGCCGGTGAGGTTTTCTCCGTTGAGCCGGAGCGATTCCGGGCTGCCATGGCCGAGGATGGCGAGGTCGGTGACGTAGCCGTCCTTGGATTGCTTGATCAGTTGTTCGAGCAACTTGGCGCGGGTGCAGTTGGCATCGGAGAGGTTGACGAAGCGCTGGTAGGAGCCGGAGGCGAGCGCTTGGAACTTCGCCGCTTCACCGCCCTCGATGAAGCTGTCCACGATGGCGTCGGCGGCATCCCGGACCGGGCCGGCGGGCAGCAAGTCGGTCATGTAGGAGTTCCCGTCGTTGTTCTCCTGGAGGAGGATCAGCGTGCGGTTCACGGCGTGGCTGGCGGAAACGGTGACCAAGGCGGCGGAGGCGATGATCAGCTTGCGGACGGTGTTCAGGTTGGTCTTCATGATGTTGGTCTTTCTGGTGTTGGTTGGTTTGTTTGGTGTTTTGCTTGGAGGTCGTTGCCCGATGGCGGGCGGTGACATCCCTGCATTGGCCCGTCCGCTTCCGGGCGTAACACGGTCCGCGAAAAAAAATTCCGCTCCCCGTCCAGGCCCCTGTTTTCCGGCGATCGGCGGGTGCCGGGGAAACAAGCGGCCGCGAAGACGACGCCCGCGGGTTTGCTCAACCAACCGTTGCCCGTACAAGGATGCGGGCCTCCGCCTTGGGGAGGACAACCGCTGGAACGCCGGAGCGACTTGGCACCCGATGGCAAATCATCGGGGAATTCGCCGGGCGAGTCGCCAGTACATAGCTCCGCCAGCGGAAATTCACTCGGCGACCGGCCGATCAAGTTCGGCAGTCCTTAGAACAATAAGCCCGGATTGCGGGCGGAAAACAAAAAGGGGCGGACCATCGTCCGCCCCTTCGAAGGAATCACACGTAGTGCAGCTCTTGCGCCTTCCTGGCGATGTCGCCTTCGCGGTCGAGCAGCTCTTGGATCGGGTCCCAGCGGCCGGCGACGAGGGCGTCGCGGGCGGACTCGGGCATGTTGAAGCCGAAGTCGAGGCCGGTGGAGGAGCGGACACGCTTGTTCACCAGGTCGATGGTGATTTCGACCGACGGATCGGCTTCGACCGCTTGGCGGAGTTGGTCGATTTCGCCGGCGGTGAGGCAGACGCAGGGCATCGCGAGGCCGGTCGAGTTTCCGAAGAAGATCTCGGCGAAGGATTCGGCGATGACGGCCTTGAAGCCATACTTGCTGAGCGATTGCGGGGCGTGCTCGCGGGAGGAGCCGCAGCCGAAATTGACGCCGGCCAGCAGGATGGTCGCGCCCTTGAATCGCTCGTCATTGAGCGGGTGATCGGTCTTCTCGCCGGTATTCGGGTCGAAGCGGACATCGTAGAAGGCGAACTCGCCGAGGCCGTCAAAGGTGACGCATTTCATGAACCGGGCCGGGATGATGCGGTCGGTATCGATGTCGGCGCCGGGAACGAAGACGGCGCGGCCGGTGACAGTGGTGACTTTTTCGAGGGCCATGGTGGCTAGAGGTGAGAGGCCGGAGGTGGTTCAGGCGACGGCGGCGGCGGGCTCGATTTCAAAGACCTCGCGGGCGTCGGCGATGCTGCCTTGGATCGCGGCGGCGGCGACCATGACCGGCGACATCAGGACGGTGCGGCCGGTGGGCGAGCCTTGGCGGCCCTTGAAGTTGCGGTTCGAGGAAGACGCGCAGAGTTGGTCGCCGACGAGCTTGTCGGGATTCATGGCCAGACACATCGAGCAACCGGCACCGCGCCATTCGAAGCCGGCGGCGGTGAAGATCTTGTCGATGCCTTCTTGCTCGCACAAGTGGGCCACGATCTGCGAGCCGGGGACGGCGATGGCTTTGACGCCAGCGGCGACCTTGTGGCCTTGGATGTACTTGGCGACTTCGCGGAAGTCGGAGAGGCGGCCATTGGTGCAGGAGCCGATGAAGGCGACGTCGATCTTGACGCCCTTGATCGGAGTGCCGGCGGGCAGCTTCATGTAGGCGAGGGCCTCGTCGATGCTGGCCTTTTCCAGCGGAGTGGCGGCCTTGGCGGGATCCGGGATGTTCTCCGAAACGCCGATGCCGTGGTCGGGCGAGATGCCCCAGGTGACGGTGGGCTCGATGGTGGCCGCGTCGATCTTCACGATATCGTCGTAGTGCGCGTCCGGGTCGGAGGCGAAGGACAGCCAACGCGCGGCGGTGGCGTCGAAGTCGGTCATATCGACGTACGGGCGGCCTTTCAAATAGGCGACGGTCTTGGCGTCGGGATTGACGTAGCCGCACCGGGCACCGCCTTCGATGGCCATGTTGCAGACGGTCATGCGCTCTTCCATCGACATCTCGTCGAAGACATTGCCGGCGTACTCGTAGGCGTAGCCGATGCCGCCCTTGGCGCCGAGCAGGCGGATGATGTGAAGGGTCACGTCCTTGGCATAGACGCCGGGCCGGAGCTTGCCGGTCACCTCGATGCGGCGGACTTTCAGCGGCTCCATCGCCATGGTCTGGGTCGCGAGGACGTCGCGGACCTGGGTGGTGCCGATGCCGAAGGCGATCGCGCCGAACGCGCCGTGGGTGGCGGTGTGGGAATCGCCGCAGGCAATGGTGGTGCCGGGCTGGGTGATGCCTTGCTCGGGGCCGACGACGTGGACGATGCCCTGCTTGCCGGACTTGAGGTCGAAGTAGGTGACGCCGAAGTCATCGGCGTTTTGCCGCAGGGCGTTCATCATTTCCGCGGCAAGCGGATCGACCGGTTGGTCCTGGTTCTCGGTCGGCACGATGTGATCGACGGTGGCGAAGGTGCGCTGCGGGTACTTCACCGTGAGACCGAGGTCGCGGAGCATCCCGAAGGCTTGCGGCGAAGTCACCTCGTGGATGAGGTGGGTGCCGATGAAAAGCTGCGTGCGTCCGTCGGCCAGGGTGCCGACGCTGTGGCTTTCCCACACTTTTTGGTAAAGGCTCTTGCCCATGATCGGAAGGCCGCTTCCTCGCGGCGGGCGGGCAAGGTGGGTGACGGTCCGCGGATTGTCAAAGCGCGATCCCGTGCGCGGCGGCCGGTGTCACAACACGTCGAGGACGAAGAGCAGTCCCACGCCGATCATTGCCAGCACCACCGCGGCAGTAATTTGAAGCCCACGCGGGGTGGATCCCGGTTTTTTCGCGGGATCGATCCAATCGTCCCAGCCACGGCTATCCGTGCGGTGGCGATGGTAGTGCCGCGTGGCTGCTTGGAAGCGCGGCCGGGTTTCAGGCGTTTTCATGGTGGGAGGTAGTCAGGCTTCTAGTGAAATTCTTGCAGAAGGCAACCGACGATTCGTGCCAATTTGGAAATTACGTAAAGGCACGAAAAAGCCCCGCGCGGCGAACCGGGCGGGGCTGGAAAATCGGGGAGCCGGGGCTTACTTCGAGTAATGAACCTCGGCCGCTGCCGGGACTTCCTGGAACTGGGGCAAGGGACGGAGCGCAGCGGCCTCCATCTCGCTGGTGCAGCAGCAGGAAACGGAAAGGAACGCGAAGGCGGACACACAAACGGCAGCGATAATGCGGAGCATGGCGGGAGTGAAGTGAGGTTTTTTTGAATTCGCCAGAAAAATGATTTACGGGCGAAAATTCAGGGTGGACCCGTCGAATGGTCCACCCTGAGTTGAGTCATGATGCGGAAGCGAAAGGTCCGCAAAATCGGATTACTTGGCCGGGGCGACGTAGGTCGGCGAGGCGGGAGCCGGGGCCGCCTTGCTGGGGCAGCAGGACGAAGCGAAGAAGGAACCGGCAGCAGCGGCGAGGAGGGCGGCGATTTTCACGAGTTTCATGGTGGTTGCTTGGTTGGCGGTTGAAAACGGACGTAGTCCGATTGACGCCGACTCTAACGGACCGGACATCCCGCGCAAGTTGAAAGTCGGGGGCTCCGAGGCCCGGAAACCCTTCATTTCAGGTGGTCCGGGGGCTCACGAGGTCTTCCGCCGGAACATGATCGAGGCGGCGCCCAGCGTGCAGAAACCGATCGCCATCAGCGGCAGGATCAGCGTGAAAACCCGCTCCGCGGAGGCGTCCTTAAGGAACACGCCTTTCACGATCTCCACGAAATGCCGGACCGGGTTTGGCAGGGTGGCGACCTGCAGCCAGTGCGGCATGTTTTCCACCGGCGAGGCGAAGCCGGACAGCATCATCGCCGGCATCATGAAGGAGAAGGCGCCGAGGAAGGCCTGCTGCTGGGTATTGCAGATCGAGGAAATCAGTAGCCCGACGCCGACCAGCGACAGCGCGTAGAAGAACATTCCGAGGTAGAGCAGCAGCAGGGCGCCTTGGAAGGGAATGCGGTAGAGAAAGACCGCCGCGCAGAGGATCAGCGTCGCTTGGAAGAACGCCACGATCATGGCGGGCACCGCCTTGCCGATCATGATCATTTCCGGCGTCAGCGGCGAGACCAGCAGCTGGTCGAAGGTGCCTTGCTCGCGTTCCCGGGCGACCGACAGCGCCGTGAGGACCAGCGAGCCGATGGTGGTGATGACCGCCACCAGGTTCGGCAGCATGAAGGTCTTGTAGTCGAGGTTCGGGTTGAACCAGTAGCGGGTGACCGTCTCCGACGGCATCGCCATGCCCTTCGCCGCCATGCGGTCCTTGAGGAACGTCTCGGTGATGCCTTGCAGGTAGCCGAAGGCGATCTGCGCGCCATTCGAGCGGCGGCCGTCCATCAGCACCTGCACCGGTGCGGTTTCACCGGCGGCGATTCGCCGCGAGAAGTCTTCGGGAATGCTCACCGCCAGCATCGCGGAGCGGGATTCGATCGCGGCCTCCATGTCCGCTTGGGCGTGGACCGGCAGGATCTCGGTGAAGGCGCCGGATTGGACGAAGCGCTGTACCAACTCGTTCGAGGTCGCGCCGGTGTCACGGTTGTAGATGGCCAGCGAGGCGTTCTTTACCTCCAGTGTCGCGGCGAAGGGGAAGAGCAGCGTCTGCAGGATCACCGGCATGATCAGCAGCGTGCGGGCCGATGGATTCCCGAATGTCGATTGCAGCTCCTTGAGAACGAGCGCCCGGATGCGGAGGAAGAAGTTCATGGCGTGCGGTTCAATCCATGCGTCGCCGGGTCAGCTTCGCGGTGAGGCCCAGGAACAGGGCGGAGGAGGCCATCAGCATCAGGATGTCGGGCAGCAGGACCTTCCATGGGGTGCCGACCTGGAAGATCGTCTGGATGGCGGAGACGAAATAGCGCGCCGGGATCAAGTGGGTCACGCCGCGCAGGAAGGTGGGCATGCTGGAAATCTCGTAGATGAAGCCGGACAGCATCATCGCCGGCAGGAAGGCGGCATTGAGGGCGGCCTGCGCCGCGTTGAATTGGTTTCGGGTAGCCGTCGAAATCGCCAGGCCGATGCCCAGCACGCTCAGCAGGAAGAAACTTCCGACCGTGCACAGCGCGAGGATCGAACCGCGGAAGGGCACGCCCATCAGCCAGCGCGCCGCTGCGACGCACATCACCAGCGAGACCATGCCGAGAGCGTAGTAGGGCAGGATCTTGCTGAGCAGGAGTTCCGCTCTCGTGACCGGCGAGGCGAGCAGCGCCTCCATCGTCCCGCGCTCCCATTCCCGCGCCACCACCAGCGAGGTGAGCAGGGCGCCGATCACGGTCATGATCACGGTGATGGAACCGGGGATCAGGAAATTGCGGCTCTTGGCGGAGGGATTGTACCAATACCTCGGCTCCAGAGAGACCTCCCGTTTCATTTCCTCTCCGCGGTCCTCGGCGCGCTGGAGCAGCCAGTGCTGCCAGATCGCCTCGAAGTAGTTGCTCACGAACTGCGCGGTGTTCGGCTCGGAGCCGTCGGCCACCACCTGCACGGGCGCGGTTTCGCCCGGCTGATTCATCCGCCGCGAGAAGTCCGCCGGGATGATCATGAAGCCGCGGATTTGTGAGTCCACGATGTCGCGCTCCATCGCCTCGCGCGATTCGTAGCGGCGGACATGCATCGACGGCGTTCCCTGCAAGGCCGCGGCCAAGCCATCCGCGTCCTTGCCCGTGCCCTCTTTAAGGAGGCCGACGTGGAGCACCGGGGTGTCGAGATTGATGCCGAAGCCGAACACGAAGATCAGCAGCAGCGGCAGCACGAAGGCGATCAGGTTGCTGCTCGGATCGCGGAAGATCTGCAGCGTCTCTTTCCAACAAAGCGCGCGCAGCCGGCGGAACGACAGGTGTTTCATGCCGCCTCCTCCTTTCCGGTGACCAACTCGATGAAGGCGTCCTCCATCGTCGGATCGGGATTTTCCGCGGTGGCGATGCTTTCCTTCAGTTCGTCCGGCGTGCCATTGGCAATCAGTTGCCCGCGGAAGACGAGGCCGATGCGGTCGCAGTACTCCGCCTCGTCCATGAAGTGGGTGGTCACCATCACGGTCACGCCGCGATCGACGAGGCCGTTGATGTGCGTCCAGAATTCGCGGCGCGTCACCGGATCGACGCCCGAGGTCGGTTCGTCGAGGAACAGGATATCGGGCTCGTGCATCACCGAGCAGGCGAGTGCGAGCCGCTGCTTGTAGCCGAGCGAAAGCGAATCGGTCTTCGCGTTGAGAAAGGGGTCGAGGTGGAAAATCTCCGCCATTTCCCCGATTCGCTCGCGCTGGCGTTTTCCCGCGACGCCGTAGATGCCGGCAAAGAATGCCAGGTTTTGGCTCACCGTGAGATGGCTGTAGAGCGAGAACTTCTGCGCCATGTAACCGAGCCGCTGGCGGGCCGCGCTGGCGCTATGCCGCAGGTCGAGGCCCACCACCGTCGCCGTTCCGGCGGTGGGTGTGAGCAGGCCGCACATCATCTTGAAGGTCGTCGATTTCCCCGCGCCGTTCGGGCCGAGCAGGCCGTAGATTTCGCCGCGCTTCACCGCGAAGGTCACGTCATCGGTCGCTTTGAAATCGCCGAATTGCTTGGTCAGCCGTTCTGCCTCGATCACCGTTTCCTCATCGTGAGGAATCTCCTTGGTGCGCTTGGCCAATACCGACTCGCCGGGCGGGCCGCCGCCTAACAGGTCGATGAAGGCGTCCTCGAAACGCGGCTTCACCGGCACCCACTCGGCGCCGTCATCCGCTCCGATCTCCGATGGCTCGAACGGCTGACTGCCTTTTTTCAGGGTCAACCTCAGACTGTGGCCTTGGATCGTGCCGTCATTGACTTCCGGCCGCGAGAGGGCGCGAGTGAGCAACTGGCGCTTGCGGGCACCGGGTTCGCGCAGTTGAAAGCAGCGACCTTCGAGCGGTGCGGAGATCTCCGCCGGGGTGCCGGTAAAGAGGAGCTTGCCTTCATTGAGCACGATGGTGGTGCCGCACAGCTCCGCTTCGTCGAGGTAAGCGGTGCTCCACACGACCGCGATCCCTTGGTCCACCAGATCCTCCACCATGCCCCACAGCTCGCGGCGGGAAATCGGATCGACCCCAACGCCCGGTTCGTCGAGCAGCAGGAGCTTCGGCTTGCCTAACAGCGCGCACGCGAGGCCAAGCTTTTGTTTCATTCCGCCGGAAAGCCTTCCCGCGAAACGGCCGGTGAAGTGCTTGAGGTCGGTGAAGGTCAGCAGACGCTCGAAAGCTTCCTCGCGTTCGGTGCCGGTCACATGGCGGAGGTCGGCGTGAAGCTTGAGATTCTCGATGACGGTGAGGTCTTCGTAGAGGCCGAACTTTTGCGGCATGTAGCCGACCTCGCCGCGGATGGCGGCGGCCTCGCGGATTGGGTCGCGATCCAGCGTGGCGACCGTTCCCGAGTCGGCTTCCAACAGGCCGGCGATGAGCCGCAGCAACGTCGTCTTGCCCGCGCCATCGGGACCCGCAAGGCCGGTGATCACACCATTGCGGATTTCGCCTGAAACGGCGTCGAGCGCCGGGCTGGCCAAGCCCTTGAAGGTCTTGGTCAGGTCCCGGAAGGTGACGACGACTTCGGACATCACTCCGCGGCGTGCGGGTCCAGCGAAACGGTGACGGGCATGCCTTGGCGCAGCGAGCCGTCCGAGTCATTGACGATCACCCGCAGGCGATACACCAGCGAGGTGCGGAGTTCCTTGGTCTCGACCGTCTTCGGCGTGAACTCCGCGCGCGGCGAAACGAAGCCGACGGTGCCGTGGAAGATGTGGTCCGGCGCTCCATCGGTGAAAAGGGTCACCTTGGTGCCCGGCGGGAACTTGCCGAGATCGGGCTCGTGAACGTAAGCACGGACCCACACTGGATTCTCGAGCGACAGCGAAAGCACGGTCGGTCCGGCTTGCACGATGGCCCCCGGCTCCAAGGCGCGGGTGATCACGACTCCGTCCGACGGACTTTTCAACTCCGTGTCGCCCAGCCGGATCGCGGAGGCTTTCACCGCCGCTTCCGCTTGTGCGACGGCGGCCTCCGCCGAACCCACACCGGCTTCGGCGGCTCCGACCGCGGCTTCCGCGGCGGCGATTTCCTCCGTCCGGAAGCCGCTTTCGAGCTGGCGCAGATTGGCTTCGGCGAGCTTCAACCGCTGCTCTGCTTCGCGAAAGGCAGCCTCGGCGTTCTCGAAATTCTGCCGCGAGACGCCCTTCGTTTTCACGAGTTCGGCCTGCCGGTCGTAGGTGCGCTGCGCGTTGTCCATGGTCACCGCGGCCTGGGCCCGCGCCGCGCGCGCCTGGGCGATCTCCTCGCTGCGGTAGCCGGGGCGCTTCAGGTTGGCGTCTGCCTTTGCTTGGGCGAGGGTCGCCTTGGCCTGTGAAAGCGCGGCGCGGGCCTGGGCTTCGGCGGCCTTGGCTTGGGCGAGTTCGTTTTCATACGGCTCCTTGTCGATCCGCGCGAGCAACTCACCGGTCTTCACGGCGTCGCCTTCGTCTTTCAATACCTCTGCGATCCGGCCGGAAACGCGGAAGCCGAGGTCCACGCCGCGGATATCGACGTTGCCTTGGAGAGCGAGCGGCTCGTGCTCGCTACGATACTTCCCGTAGAAATACCATCCACCCCCGGCGAGGGCGGCGAGGATGAAGATCAGTGGAATCGCTTTCTTCATGGCGTGGCTCCTTTCAAGCCGGGACAAATGAGCCCGAGGTGTTCGTCGAGGATCGTCGCGATGGTCGCGAGGTGATCGCGGGTGAGCTTTTTCACGCCAAGCCGGCGCAGAATGGTCGTGCGCGCGACCGTGAAGGCCAGCACCTGACCGAAGAGCGCGTGCGCGCGCAGGATGGTTGCCGTTGCGTCCGGCTCTTCGCCGGTGGCGACACCCAGCACGGTGGTGAATAGTTCGTGTAGCGGCTTGAGGGTTTTCTTGTACAAGACGTCGAAGCTCTCGCTCGGCGACGATTGCTCGCGGATCATCACGAGCCGGATCTTGTCGAAATCGCCGTCTTCCAATTGTTGGCCGAGCAGCGTCCGGAGCATCCGCTTGAGCACGTCCACCGCGCCAGCCGGATCGAGTTTGCCGACTTCGAGCTTCGCCCGCGTTTCGGCCGCCAAGGTTCCGAAGACACTTCCGAGGTATGCGCCGATGCCCTCCAGCACCTCGGCGTAGAGCTTCTCCTTGTTGCCGAAGTAATAGGCGATCGCCGCCACGTTTTGCCCCGCCTCATCCGCGATCTCGCGGACCGAGGCATTCTCGTAGCCCTTTTCGCCGATCTTCTTCAGCGCCGCCAGCAACAGCTTGCGCCGCGCTTGCTCGCCCTTGTTCGGGCTCGACGGAAACAGTTCCCACTGCACGGCGGAAAAATTCAACAATCGTCCAAAAAAGTCAAACGAATGTGTAAAAATATAGACGTGCTGGTGACAGCGCGGGAATGGTTCATCGAGCACCGCGTTCTCACGAACGCGCCTACTGAAGATGGCGGATCAGTCTACCTCTTCTTTTGGCCCTGCTTTTTCGGCTTCCGGCTCTTCGGCGGCCAACCGGTCTCGAACTTCCGCTTTCTCTCTTTCTTGCCGCGCGGCGCGTCCTCCCATTTCGCGGGTGCGCCGTGAACCTTTGCCGCGGGCTCGCCCGCGATGCGGAAGTCGATGAACTTGCCTTGGAAGTCGATCCGCTGGACTTGCAGCTTCACCTTCTGGCCGAGCTGGAATTGCCCGCCGCCGCGGGAAACGAAGCGCATCTGGGCATGCTCGAAGTGCCACTCGCCGCGAGGCAGGTCCTCGCGTTTCACCATCCCGCGCGCGCCGATTTCCGTGGCCTCCACCAACAGGCCGGCGTTGCGGACGTCGGTGATCACGCCATCGAATTCTGGCGGTGGATCCTGCTTGGTGCAGCCGTCGAGGTATTCGAGCATCTTGATCTGCTTGGACTCCTGCTCGGCATCGGCCGACGTCCGCTCGGTGTCGGAGATATGGCGGGAGAACTCGGCGAGCTCGGCTTGACCGGCGACCTTGTCGGGATGCTTCGGCGGGTTGGTAAGGTACGGTTGGAGCGAGCGGTGGGCGATCAGGTCGGCGTAGCGACGGATCGGGCTGGTGAAGTGGCAGTAATCGGCCTTCGCCAAGCCGTAGTGCCCGAGCGGGTCGGGCGCGTAGGCGGCGCGCTTGAGGCTCTTCAGCAGGCCCAGCTTGATCAGGTGCTCATCCGGCCGGCCTTTCGACGAATCGAGGAGCTTCTGAATGTGCGCCCGGTTGGAAAGGTCGCCGGGCTGGTAGCCGTGGGCGCGCGCCGTTTCCGTGAACTCCGCCAGCTTGCCGAAATCCGGATCCTCGTGAACGCGGTAGATCGTCGGCTTGTTGCGGATTTTCAGCAGGTGCGCGACCGCCTCGTTGGCGGCGAGCATGCATTCCTCGATGAGCTGGTGGCTTTCGGTGTGCTCGACTTGGTGGACCTCCACCGCCTTGCCTTGATCATCGAGTCTCACCCGGATTTCCGGCATCTCCAAATCGAGCGCGCCGTCCTTGAAGCGCTTCTTGCGCAAAATGGCGGCCATCCGCCAGGCCTCGCGGACCATTTCACCGAGAGCCGGAGGCGACCCCTCGGGTGCGGGCTTTCCATCGAGGATGGCCTGCGCCTGCTCATAGGAAAGCTTGGCCTGGCTGTGGATCACGGCGTCGCAGAAGCGCGTCTTGAGGACCTTGCCCTGCGGTGAGACTTCGATGACCGCGCACTTGGTCAGCCGGTTCACGCCGGGCTTGAGCGAGCAGATGCCGTTGGAAAGCTCGGGCGGCAGCATCGGCAGCACGCGATCGACGAGGTAGGTCGAATTCCCGCGCTCCTCAGCCTCCTTATCGAGCGGCGTGCGGGGCTTCACGTAGTGGGAGACGTCGGCGATGTGGACGGCGAGCGTCCAGCCCTTGTCGTGGCGCTCCACCCAGATCGCGTCGTCGTGGTCCTTCGCGTCGGCCGGGTCGATGGTGATGACGAGCCGGTCGCGCCAGTCCTCGCGGCGGGCGATTTCCCGGGGATCGACCTCCTCCGGCACGGCCCGGGTTTCGGCGAGCACCTCCTCGGGGAACGACGTCCGCAGCCCGTGGCGATGAATGACCGCGGCGATATCGACGCCCGCTTGGCCGGGCCAGCCGAGCACTTCCAGAATGCGACCGCGCGGCGTGCGGTGCTTTTCCCACTGGTCGAGATCGACCACCACGAGCTGTCCCGGCTCGGCGGTGGTGTCGCCGAAGATGTCAATTTGCCCGGAAAGCGCCGGATCGTCGGTTTCCACCCAGATGAATTTCGCCTTCCTGCGGAAGGTTCCGACGATGCGGCCGCTGCGGCGTTCAAGCACCTTTTCGACCTTGCCGCGGGCGTCCGGCTCCTCCTCGGGCTCTGCCGGCCGGCGGCCGCGCTGTTTCCAGGGGGCCGGCTTGGGCAGGTGAAAGGTAATGATCACCCGGTCTCCCTCCAGCGCGGTGCCGGTGTCGCGGCGCGGGACATGGACGCGCGAGTACTTCTTCAAGTCGATCCCGGTGGCGACATTGTCCGGGTCGGTGGCGTCGGGATAAAACCACGCGTGGCCGCGGGGGAGGAACTTGATGGTGCCGCGCAGTTTGTCCTGACCGGGGTGCTTCGGGAGTTCGTAGCGACCCTTGCGGCCCTCGGCGATCAGGCCCTCGCGGGTCATCGCGGCGAGCTCGGTGCGGAGCAGGGAGCGGTCGTTCGAGGGGAGGGAGAGGTCGCGGGAGAGTTCCGACTTGTTCATCGGGCGGTAACCCTTGCCGCCCATCAGGCGGAGCAACGCGCTCCGCAGTTCTTTTCGATCCATGATGCCGGAAGATGGCTGCTGGAGGGGAATCTGGCAACCCGCGAACCGGAAAAGCGCTTGGCAGAACAAGGGCTTGGAGTAGTTTGCCGCCAGCATGGGCCGGAAAAACGCGGGATTGCCACCGCGTCCCGAAACCGCTTCTTTTCATCGAACCTGCAATCAACGCCTCAGTCTCATATGAAAACCCGTCCTTATCGCCGCCCCTCGAGCGGCTTCACGCTTGTGGAACTCCTTGTCGTGGTCTCCATCATCATCGTGCTCGCCGCGATGAGCTTCGGAGTCATCACGGTCGCCACGAAGAAGAGGAATCAGGTGACGACCCTGAACGATATCCAGGCCCTTGCCTCGGCGATGGACCGCTACTACGACGAGTACAACAAGATGCCGAGCGTCGGTTCGTCAGGCGACGAGATGGTGGCGGAAGGCCAATCCGGTGCCGAACTCATCACGATCCTGTTGGGCAAGGAAGATTCTAACGGCGAGATGCAGAATCCGCGTCAGATCGCTTTCCTCACCGCCCGGATTTCCAAGAACAAGAAGCAGGGCGGCTTGGTTTACAGCAACGGCAATCAGGTGGAAGGCATGTACGACGCTTGGGGACGCCCGTTGAACATCAAGTTTGACGACGACTTCGATGGCGAGATCCAGGATCCGATCAAGCAGGGCGACGTCGTCCGCCAGAAGAAAGTCATCATCTGGAGCCTCGGTGCCGACGGAAAGTTCGGTGACAACGATGAGGTGAAGTCCTGGTAATCCGCTCGTTTCGATCGATCAATTTCTTGAACCCCGCCCGGCTCTTGCCGCGGCGGGGTTTTTTCGTCCTGCGGCAGGATGTCGAACGTCATGGGCCTCAATGATTTCTCGCGATCTTGAGCAGAAAATCAGATTGAAAATGGTGGCGTGGACACGGGCCGGGCTCAAAACGCCAGGGAGCCTTGGACGCGCCTTCGAGTCCGCCGACTGAACCCGACTCCCCGCGGTTAGGATGGTCGCGGGGCGGTGGCCGACGAGTGCCGGCCTCCGCCCCGCTTTTTTCTCCGGGGAATTCGAATCGATCAGCGACCGCGTGGCGGACGTCCACCGCCCGGGTCGGGCCGGCGGCCTTGGCCTTGGGGCGGCGGTCCTTGCTCGGTTTCCTCGCCATCCGCCTTCGGCGGGCGGGGCGGACGGGGGTGAATCTCGGGCGGTGTCAGTTCGCCGTCGTTGTTCTTGTCGAGCTTCTCGAGGGCTTCGGGCGCGGCTTCGATTTCCTCCGTCGAAAGCTCGCCATTGCGGTCCTGGTCGAGTGCGGCCAACAGGGGCGGCACCGGTCCGCGGGGGCGACGGGCCTTCCGGTCCTCTCCTTCTTCATCCTGTGGCGGATCTTCGCCTTCCGGGGCGCCTTCCGGTGGCTTCGGCCGGAGTTCTTCCTTCGAGACCGTGCCGTCGCCGTCGATGTCGAGCGTGCGCAGCGATTCCGACGCGGCCTCGATTTCCTCGGCGGACAGCTTCGCGTCGCCGTCGGTATTGAGCGCTTCGAAGATCGGCATCGGCGGATGCGGCGGGCGTCCTGGAGGTGGTCCTTGGTTCTCGTCTTGGGCTTGGCAGGCAAGGGCCGCCAGCAACGCCGCGGCAATGGTGGTGCAGGTGGTTTTCATGGTCGGTTGGTTGGTTTCGCGGCGGAGAACCCGTCTCACGCCACCGAGGAAACCGCCGGATTGTTAAGCCCGTGTGTGGATCGCGGAGGATTCGTGTAAAAGTTCGCGGAATCCCGGGAATCCTCGCCGCGAGGCGGGTTGCCGACCGGGTCTCATGGCCCTTTGTTAAGCCCGCGTAAAATCGGTGGCCTGATCCGTCCGCTTTGACGCATGCTCCGCACGATGACTCCCGCTCCGCCCGCCCGGCCCCTGCTGGTGGTTGATGACGATCGCAAGCTCTGCGGACTGATCCGCGACTACCTGCTGCCCCACGGCTGGCAGGTGGAAATGCGCCACAGCGGACCCGAGGGGCTCGAAGCCGCGCGCGCCGGGAAATACGAGGCGGTGTTGCTCGATGTGATGATGCCCGGCATGGATGGCTTCGAGGTGCTTCGCGAGCTGCGCAAGACTTCCACCATCCCGGTGCTCATGCTCACCGCGATGGGCGAGGAAGCCGACCGGATTGTCGGCCTTGAACTTGGTGCGGATGACTATTTGCCGAAGACCTTCTCCAGCCGCGAACTGCTCGCCCGCCTTCGTGCCGTCACCCGCCGCAGCGGGCCTGCCGCGAATAGTGCTCCAAGTACGAAGGATCTCGTATGTGGCGATCTCGTCGTGAACGAGGAAAGCCATGTCGCCAAGCTGGCGGGCGAGGTGCTCGATCTCACCGCGCTGGAGTTCGCGATCCTCGCGTCATTGTTGAAAGCGAAGGGCCGCGTTAAAACGCGTGAATCACTGCTGGAAGAAGTATCCGACCGGCGCTTCGACGTCTTCGACCGCTCGATCGATGTCCACGTCTCGCAACTCCGCCGCAAGCTCGGCGACGATGCCAAGCAGCCGCGCTTCATCCGCACCATCCGCGGCGTGGGGTACAAGCTGGAGGAAACCATGCCATGAAGCGTCGTGTCCGCTTTCCGTTGATGGCCAAGATGCTGCTTTGGCTGTGCGTCCATCTCGGCGTGCTCGCGGCGGCATTCTTCATCTTCGTGGCGTGGCAGCTCCGGCTCGGCCTCGACTCGTTGCTGAGCGGCACCGCCGGCGAGCGCCTCAAGAGCGTCGGCGAGGAAATCGCAGGCGACCTCCGCACCGCGCCGCGACGGTCGTGGCCGGATGTTCTCAAGCGCCATCAATCGGAGCTCGGCCTTGGATTATCGCTTCAGATGAATCCCGGTTTGTGGATTGGCCCGCCGCCGGAAAATCTCCCGGTCAACGTGGACCGCCGGATCAAGGAGTTCCGCCGGCCGCCGGCCGCCCGTCCTCCCCGTGGGCCCGACCGACGTGGTCCCGAGGGACGGCCCGGCGATGAACTCGGCCCGCCGGACGATCCCTTGTTTGCGGAGGGGCCACCGGAAGGAGGCCCGCCAGGAGGCCGGGGGTTTCCACCTCCGGACCGGCTGGATCGAGTCGAGCGTGGGATTGGCGAACGTCCGCGGGCCCGGCCCGATTTCCTCGTGCGTGGCGATGGAGGGAATGGCTACTGGGCGGGAATCGACCTGCCCTTGCATGAGGGGCGCCAAGGCCAGCCGCTTCATGGGCTGCTGGTGATCCGCGCCGCGGATCTTTCCGGTGGCGGGCTCTTCTTTGATCTGAAGCCCTGGAGCATCGGCGGGCTCACGGTGCTTGGTCTCAGCATCGTCCTCTGGGCTCCCGTGTTCTTTGGGATCACCCGCTACCTCTCGCGCTTGTCGAAGACGACCGAGGCGATCGCCGACGGCAAATTCGATGCGCGTGTCGGTCTCTCGCGATCCGATGAACTCGGCAGCTTGGGCGATTCCATCGAATCGATGGCCTCCCGCCTCGACCGGCTTGTCCGCGGCCAAAAGCGCTTTCTCGGCGACGTCGCGCACGAGCTTTGCTCGCCGTTGGCCCGCATCCGCACCGGCTTGGGCGTGCTTGAATACGGCCTGCCGCCGGAGCAGAAGGCCCGCTTGGAATCGATCGAAGAGGATGTCAGCGAGCTCTCCCAATTGGTCTCGGAGTTGCTTGCCTTCACGAAAGCCAGCACGGCGCCGGGATCGGTGCGCTTGGAAGCGGTCGAGTTGGTGCCTCTGATCCAGCTTGCCCTCTCGCGTGAATGTCCGGGCCAGCGGGCGGAAGTGCAGATTCCCGAAAAGCTCGCCGTCCTAGCCGACCGGAGCCTCTTCGCCCGAGCCGTTGCGAATGTTCTCCGCAATGCCGCCCGCCACGGAGGCGATGGCTGCGAACTCAAGATCTCCGCCATCCGCCAGGGAGATGAGGTGGAACTCCGCCTTTCGGACAACGGTCCCGGCGTCGATCAAGCGGATCTGCCCCGTCTCTTCGAGCCTTTCTACCGTCCGGATGCCGCTCGCACCCGCGAAGCAGGCGGCGTGGGACTGGGTCTCGCCATCGTTCGCTCCGCTCTTGAAGCCTGCGGAGGCACCGTTCGCGCGGAATCCGCCTCACCAAATGGGCTTTGTGTGGTGTTCCGGCTGCCCTTCGCGAGCTGCGACACACCTGGTGGCTGAAACGTCGCAAAAAATCTTCATTCGCTGAATCCTGCAAAATCAACGGCTTGCGCGGATTCGGGTGAAAAACTCCAAAAAAGCATCACGAAAGGTGTTGACCGGAGGGGTCGGAGGGGTCTAGGGTCTCCCCGCCGCGCGGCACCAAGCGCGGCGCGAGAGACGGGAGTCGATCGCGATCCTTCTTCAACGAAGGCAGGATCCGATCGGCTTTTTAGTCCCCTCGAAACAAGATCTTTCACAAATCATGGCCCGGCCAACGGTTGCTGGAGTTGCTGCGAGTGTCTCACTGGGTTCGCCTTGTGATTCATCCAAGCAAGCTTCGGGCCAACAAAGCCGGGTGAAGAGGAAAAGGCTAAATTGTGTGCTGCGTGCATGAAGATGCGCGCGGTGTTCAGGGAGAACCTCACGGTTCAAACTGGACGGTCAATTTGACGAACGATCCGCAAGGATCGGTCGCATACGTTTTTTACGGAGAGTTTGATTCTGGCTCAGAACGAACGCTGGCGGCGTGTTTAAGACATGCAAGTCGAACGGATCAAAGTTGTAGCAATACCGCTTTGGTCAGTGGCGCACGGGTGCGTAACACGTGAGTTACATGCCCTGCAGTGGGGAATAGCCCGCCGAAAGGCGGATTAATACCCCATGGTTCCCGCAAGGGTAAAGGTGGCGCAAGCTGCCGCTGCAGGATTGGCTCGCGGCCTATCAGCTAGTTGGCG
>CBKZPU010000075.1:0-23246 GCA_966696705.1 uncultured Verrucomicrobiaceae bacterium
CCGCGCGAGACGCACTCGACGATCCACGCGCCGGGGCCGGCCAACTCCGGCAAATCTAGTACTTCGCGATGAACAACCAGCGACGGCTGTTGGAAGACGTGGCGCTTCTCGTGGTGAGGAACCAGTCCATCGAGGTCGAGGCCAACTGGTGGCTCCTTCTGCTCGCGTTCGATCCACGCCGGTAGGTCGAGTTCGAAGATGCGGACGAGCAGCTCCGGCGTGTGCTTGAGGTCGAGGCCGAGTTTCACCGGAGCTTCGGCGGGAAGCGTCACCGGCTGGCCGGGGGCGAAGGCGATGCGGGTTTCCTTTTGCAGGGACTGCACTTCTGCGGGATCCAGCTCCGCGCCCCAGCGGACGGGATCGGCTCCGGCGAGCAGCTTGGCGCGGGCATGAAGGTGGCGGAGCGCCTTTTCCTCGATCAGGTCCTTGAAGGCATCCGGTGTATCGGCGGTGGCGAGGAAGTGCTGGAGGTAAGCTTCGACCAACTCGCGGTCGTCGCCGATGGCCGGACAGGCAGTGGCGGCCTTGAAGTCGCGGTCAGTGTTGATCCGGGGATTGGCGATAAAGTGCTCCGTGACCTTCAGGAGAGCATGGCTGGACCGTGGCAGCTTCAGGTAGGCGAGGAGGTCATCGAGCGGGAGTTGGCCGAGCTCACGCTGGAGCCGCAAGTGGTGGTAGAGAACGTGGGCCTTGAGCGAGTTGAGCGCGGGCGGCACGCTCTTCAGGAAATCGCGGCAAGCGGCTAGGTGGGCGGCGTGTGCGGCACGATCGAGCGCGAAGTTGGTCTCGGTGCCCGGCAGCAGGGTGACGAGGCAGCGAACGACGAAGTCTTCATTGGCCTGTAGGGTGGGGATAGCGACAAGGAGCGCCTCAAGCTGTCCTCGGGTCAGTAGGCCATGGATCTTCGCGGACCCGAAAGCGGGCGGATGATCGAGCGACAGGACTTTCACGATCAGCGGCACCACCGCCGGGTGATCGGCGCGCTTCAGCGTGTCGTGGAAGTAGCGCAGCTTGGTCTCGTCGAAGGTATCGAGCCGGTCGAGTTCGCCGAACAGGCGTTCCTCGGAGAAGCCGCGGTAGCCCTGATTGTTGGAGCGGTTGTTGGCGGCGGCTTCGAATGCTTGGGCCGAAACGAGCGCGGGATCGAGCCGGTCCGGGAGCTTTTCGTCGGCGCGGGCGTCGGGGCGTGCGTCGTCGAACTTCAAGTCGAGCAGGCGGACGAGCGAGTCGATGGTCTTTTGCGGTGCGGCCTCGTAGCGCAGCAGCAGTTCGCGGGTTTCAAGGGTTTGGAAACCGTCGTTGCTGACCGGGTCGTCCTTGCGGTTGGCCGCCGCCTTCCACGCGTCCATGGTCCGGCGGAAGTCATCGGCCCGGCCGGCGAGTTGGTGGTTCAGCGCTTGGTAGAAGAACCAATCGCGGGTCTGCGGAACCAGCCGGGTCAGCGCGGCGTCGCGGGTGGCGGGATCGGCGAAGGCTTCCTTGAATTCAAGGTCGGCGGCGGCGAGAGGAAGCGCGAGCAAGAGGGAGATGAGGATTTTGCGCATCCTCGGGATATAGGGGAGGCATGCGGGGGAGGTACATACCGGGAGCGCGGAATTTATTCCGCCTGAAGCCTCGATAGCTGCCGGCCCCACCCTCGACTCGTGCGGAATGAATTCCGCGCTCCAGTGAGTGGGAAACGAAAAAGCCGCACCCCTCCCGGGATGCGGCTTTGGTGAGATCGGAAGCGATTAGCGCTTGGAGAACTGGAAGCGCTTGCGGGCGCCGGGGCGGCCGGGCTTCTTGCGCTCCTTCATGCGCGGGTCGCGGCGAAGCAGGCCGTGCGGCTTGATCACCTTGCGCAGCTCGGCGTCGAAGACGGTGAGCGCACGGGCGACCGCGAGGCGGATGGCACCGGCTTGGCCGTGCACGCCGCCGCCGGAAGCGGAGACGACCACGTCGAACTTGTTCAGCAGGTTCGCATGCTGGAACGGGGCCAGCACGGTGTTCTGCAGGGGCAGCGTCGGCAGGTATTCCTCGAAGGAACGGCCGTTGATGACGATCTGGCCGCTGCCTTCGGTGAGGCGCACGCGGGCAACCGCGTTCTTGCGACGGCCGGTGGCGCTGAGGTTCTTGGCTTCGCTCATTTCAGAAAAATTTCAGGGTTCAGGCGATTTCGTAGGCCTGCGGCTGCTGGGCTTCGTGCGGGTGCTCGGCACCGGCATACACCTTCAGCTTGCCGTATTGCTGGCGACCGAGGCGGTTCTTGGGGATCATGCCCCAGACGGCGTTCTCGACGAGCAGCACCGGGCGGCGCTTGCGGACCATGCGCGGGGTTTCCACCTTCTTGCCGCCGACGTAGCCGGTGAAGCGGGTGTAGATCTTGTCGTTTTCCTTGGTGCCGGAGAGCACCACTTGGTCCGCATTGATCACGATGACGAAGTCACCGGTGTCGATGTGCGGGGTGAAAGTCGGCTTGTGCTTGCCGCGCAGCAGGCGGGCGGCCTCCACGGCCACCTGGCCCAGGATTTTGTCCTTGGCATCGATCACATGCCACTTGCGCTCGATGTCGGTCGGCTTGGCGGAAAACGTCTTCATTGGATGGAACGGAAAAGTGCCCGTCAGCGGCGTGACGGTTCACGTCTCGCGGCGAAGGGGCGCGCAAGCTAGGGATCGGCGCAAGGGGTGTCAATCGGAAATCCGCGGGAAGTTTTCGGGCTGGGATCCCTTGTTTTCCGGGCTGGCGAGAGATCGCGGGGGAGGGGGCACGCGGGGTGCTAACCAATGGCACGACGGAACCTTTCTTTCCTTGTGACCGACTGTCTTGCCCCCCAACATCCGGCCATCCTGACCTCCATGGTAGAGCAACTCACCGTCCAGCCATTTTTCGACGTCCTCGGCCAGGCCTGCGCCCCCCACGCCCCGGGAGTGAATGCGACCGCCACCGCCCGCATGGAACGGGTGCTCAAGTCGCCGGTCGATGCCCCGGGCCGCGGCATCCTGCTGCGCGCGCCCCGCGCGGGCTTCGGAAAATCCCACCTCCTCGCCTACGTCCAGCAGCGGCTGGGGACGACCCACGAATTCCTGCCGTTGCACCCGCTCGATGGCTCGCGAATCGACGCCGCCGGGGCGATTGAGGCCGCCTTGCGCCGCCTGACCCGTCCGCTGCCGGCCGGGGGCGGGCTGACCTCGCTCGATCTCCAGGCGCGCCGGCTTTTTTCGCTGGCCCTCCAACCACTGGTCAGTTCGGGAGAGGTCCCGTGCCAGGACCGCGAGGCCGCGCTGACCGCCCTGCGCCAGCGACCGGTGGAAACCTTCGACTTCCATCACTCGCAGGCCGTCACCGCGCATTGGACCAAGGAGAACTTCGAAGTCCTCGGCCCGCGTTTGGCCTTGGAACTGAGCCGTCGCACCGGCACCTCGCTCAACGAATCGTCCTTCTGGCTTGCCTCGCTGTTCCGCTTCGCGGTGGCCACGCCGGAACATCCGGGGCGCACCGGCATGATCATCCAGTCGGCGACAGCTGAGGCTGGCGTGGAACGATTCGCCGCCCTGCTCGCCATGCTTTCCCTGATTGGCCGCGTGGTGATCGTCGCCGATGATCTGGAAGGCCTGCACGCCGACCGCTCCGCGGCCCTGCGTTTCGCCAGCTTCCTCGCGAGCGTCCGGCAAGAAGCCCCGCGGGTGGATGCGATCGTTTCGCTCAATGACGATATCTGGCAAAGCGCCTTCGAGCCCGCGCTCAGTGGTGGCTTGCAGGATCGCCTGGGCGAAGTGGAGGTGCGGCTCGAGCCGCTCGACGAGCAATCGCTGATTTCCCTGTTGGAAGCCCGCACGCCCGGTCGTGCCGCCGCGCTGCGTCACCGGCTCGGGCTCTTCCCGACCGAGTTCTACGCCCGCCGGGTGCTGCGCAAGGTGGCGGAAATGGATGAAGAAGCCGGGTTCCTCGAAGCGCCAGCCCCGGCCCCGGCTCCCGCGACGGTCCCTGCCGCCGCTCTGGCCCCGCAGGCACCGGCTCCCCAAGCCGCAACTCCGGTTCCAGTGAGCGAGCCAGCCGCAGCCGCGGCAACTCCTGCCCCTCCAGCGGTGGAACCAGCGCTCGAGAAGCCCGTGGAGAGGGTGCCGGTGGAAGCCCCTGCGGCGAGCGAGCTTCCGCCAGCCCGCCCAGTCGCCTCGCCCTTCACGGAAGCCGCGCCAGCGTCAGCAGCGAGGCAGGAGGTCGAAGCCGAAGTCATTTCCGAATCCAACAGGCCCGCCGAAGAACAAGAACCCGTCGCGGCCACCGGCGGCGATCGCATCGATGACCTCCTGCGGCAGTTCCGCGAGCGCTACGGCCGCGAGTGATCACGGGAAAATTTGGTGAAGAAACGTTCGATTTTTCCCTTGCCAGTTTATTGCCCGTCGTCCCATCTTCCGCCCGCCCCGGTTCCCGGGGTTGGTTCTCAAATCCGGCGTAGCTCAGCGGTAGAGCGGGTGGCTGTTAACCACTAGGTCGTAGGTTCGATCCCTACCGCCGGAGCCAATAAAGGCCTCTGAGCAGAGCAGCTCCGAGGCCTTTTCCTTTGTGTCAATCTGCGCGCTTGATTTGCGAGAAGGTCGGGTTCGAGTGGGCCAGTAAACACTGGTATCGCGATAAAAGACAGACGCGTTGGTCGTCACTCTGACTCTGAATGCTCCATGATTCCTTGCACATTCTGCCGGATCATTTCACGGGAACTCAGCTCAGCCCGTATCAGCGAGAATGAGTTGGCTGTCGCTTTTCTCGACATTCGTCCCATCAATCGAGGGCATACGCTTGTAGTTCCTCGTCGCCATATTCCCTCACTTGCCGATCTTACCGATTCCGAATCCGCCGCCGTGTTTCGACTTATTCAGGAGGTTGCATCTGCTCTCAGATCGGAACTTCCCGAATGCGCTGGAATTACTCTGTCTGCAGCAGACGGAGGTGCAGCAGGGCAGGAGGTGCCTCATGCACACTTTCACGTCATCCCTCGATCTTCCGGAGACGATTTCGGGTGGTGTCGATTTGGCACCCTCACGAACTCCGAAGCGCTGGACGCAACCGCGTCCCTCATTCGTCGTTCCATCGATCCTTGATGGCATCCAATAAAGCAACCAAAGCCGAACCAATTCCGGAATTGAGTCACCGCGGAAAGGGGGAGGAATGCCGGGTCGTAACCCGTGTTCCCATGATCAAAAAACTATTCTCGGCCGTTGTGGCCTTCGCTTTCGTTCTGACCGCATCCGCCGAGCCGGAGGAGGGGTTCGTTTCCATCTTCGACGGTAAGACCCTCGATGGGTGGAAGGTTGGCGGTGAGGCCGCCAACATCAAGGTGGTGGACGGCGCCATCGTTGCCAATGGCAACTGCACCCACGCCTTCTATGTCGGCAAGGACGGCAAGGCGAAGTTCAAGGACTTCGAGCTGCGGGCCGACGTGATGACCAAGCCGAATTCGAATGGCGGGCTCTACATCCACACCGAGTTTCAAGAGAAGGGCTGGCCGGCCAAGGGCTACGAGGTGCAGGTCAACAACACCCAGTCCGACTGGCGCAAGTCCGGCGGCCTCTATGCCGTGGTCGATAACAAGGAGCCCTTCGAGGACAACACCTGGATGAAGTACGTGGTCCGCGTCGAGAAGGGCAAGATCACGGTCTCCATCAACGGCAAGGAGCTGGTCAACTACACGCCCGAGGAAGGGAAGAGCAAGCTTCAGAAGGACGGCGGCACCTTCGCCATCCAGGCCCACGACCCGGGCAGCACCACGCTTTACAAGAACCTGCGCGTGAAGGAGCTCTGAGCGAGACGCTGGCAGGGACGCTTCTCCGAAACGTCCGGTGGGGGCGGTTGGCCTCACGACTTCACGCCAGTTTTCCATGGGGTCCGCCAGAAGCCGGACCGCCCGGAGGTCGGTCCCTGCCATTTTTCAGATAGCCTCTTCCATTTCCCGGCGCGGGTTCGCATTCTTCCCGCGAATCCGCGCACATCTTGCGAGCCGGTTGACCGCCACGGGCCGGCGATTTAGGAGTTTCCCCATGGATTTGACCCCGACCGCCTACGGCACCTGGAGCGCCGGCCGCTTCATGCACTTCGGCGAAACGCTTCCCGAAGACCGCTTCCTTTCCTGCATCCAGACCGCGTGGGACGCTGGCATCCGCACCTTCGTCACCGCCGATGTCTATGGCAATGGCAAGGCCGACGAGCTGCTCGGCCAGGCGCTCGCGGACAAGCCGCGCGAGGAATACAGCCTCGTCGGCATGGTCGGCCACGATTTCTACGAGGGCCAGCGACAAGGGCCGCGCGGCTATCCGCGCTTCACCGAGCTGCACGCGCCGGGCAAGTTCCGCAACTACCTGCGGCAGTCCTGCGAAAAGTCGCTGGAGCGCTGCCGTACCGACCGCTTCGACCTGCTGATGCTGCACAATCCGGACGAGACCGGTTACACCAGCGACGCGGTGTGGGATGGCCTGCGCGCTCTGAAGGCGGAAGGCTTGGCCGAGCGCCTCGGCGTCGCGCCCGGGCCGGCGAACGGCTTCACGCTCGACCTGATCGACTGCATCGAGCGCCGCGGTGCGGACATCGATTGGATGATGCTCATTCTCAATCCGCTGGAGCCGTGGCCGTCCTGCCACGTGCTGCCGGTTTGTGAGAAGCACGGCATCAAGGTGCTCACGCGCGTGGCCGACTATGGCGGTCTGTTCCACGGCGACATGAAGCCGGGGCACGTCTTCAAGCCCGGCGACCACCGCGCTTATCGTGCGCAGGGCTGGGTCGAGCACGGCCTGGAGAAGATCGAGAAGATGAGGCCGATTGCCGAGAAGCACGGGCTTTCGCTGATCCAGTTTGCGTCGATCTGGAACCTCAGCCAGCCGGCGGTCGAAAGCGTGGTGCCGACCTTCATCCAGGAAGCCAGCGAAGGCGCGCGCCCGATCGAAGATCAGATCCGCGATTTTGCGGCTCTGCCCAATGTCCGCCTCTCGGCGGAAGAGTCCGAGCAAGTCCGCCAGATTGGCGACAACACCGGCTGCATGATGCTCAAGGGCGCCAGCAAGCGCCACCAAGTCAGCGAACGCCCGGACGAGTGGCCGATGCGCGAGGATTTGTTAGAGCTAGCCGGCCGCCACGGGCTGGGGACGGAGTGGTGATCTTCCGGGGTTTCAGGTCGCGCGGTGCGCGGTGGCACGTGGCTCTATCGGTCGCGTAGCGACCAAGGACGGTAGCCGGGGACTTTAGTCCCCGGACGTCCGCGGATCGATGTTGGTGTCGCGTAGTGACACCGGAACCCGAACCTTATGGCCGCCCCGTTTTTGCTGAGGCCGCGTTGGTAGGGTTCCTCTGTCGCGACGCGACAGGTTATGCGCTGGGCTTGGATCGGGGACTGAAGTCCCCGGCTACCATCCTTGACCGCTAACGCGGTCGGAAGAAAAGGCGTTCGTGCGCTGAGACAAATGGCGTTCGCGCGTTGGAGGTCTCCTTTTCAGAGCGCCCTGCGCGCCCGCACCGCCGTGGCGAAACGATCCAGGACCGCCACGGTGTCATCCCAGCCGATGCAGGCGTCAGTGACGGATTGGCCGTGGGTGAGCTTGGTGAGATCGGGCACCAGCTTCTGGTTTCCTTCGACGAGGTTCGACTCGACCATGGCCGCGACGACCGTCTTCGAGCCTTCCTCGATCTGCTTGCACAGGGCGTTCGCGACCAGCGGCTGGTTGCGGTAGTCCTTCATCGAGTTGCCGTGCGAGCAATCGACCATCACGTGCGGCGGCAGGCCTTGCTCGCGGAGCATCTTCTCGACCTCGTCGATCGCTTCCTTGTCGTAGTTCGGCCCGGTCTTTCCGCCGCGCAGGATGATGTGGCAGGAGTCGTTGCCGGTGGTGGAAACGATGGCCGACACGCCTTGCTTGGTGACGGAGAGAAAATGGTGCGGGCGCGACGACGACTGGATCGCATCGAGTGCGATCTGGATCGAGCCGCCGGTGCCATTCTTGAAGCCGACGGGCATGGAAAGCCCCGACGCCAGTTCGCGGTGGACCTGGCTCTCCGTGGTCCGCGCGCCGATGGCACCCCACGCGATGAGGTCCGCGATGTACTGTGGCGAGATCGTGTCGAGGAACTCGGTGCCGGCGGGAATGCCGAGATTGGCCAGCTCTAACAACAAGCCGCGGGCCACCCGCAGGCCGTGGTTGATATCGAAGGAATCGTCGAGCCGCGGGTCGTTGATCAGGCCCTTCCAGCCGACCGTGGTGCGCGGCTTCTCGAAATACACCCGCATCACCACGAAAAGGTCCTGCTTCAGCCGCTCGGCCTCGGCCTTGAGCTTCTTGCCGTATTCGATCGCCGCCTCTGGATCGTGGATCGAGCAGGGGCCGACGATGACCAGCAGGCGGTCGTCCTCGCCCTTGAGGATCGCTTCGCATTGGGCGCGGGCGGCGGCGACGAGTTCCGAGGCTTCTTCCGACACCGGCAGGAAATAGTTCAGGATCGCCGGTGAAATGAGCGGATTCAGGCCGGAAATGCGGAGGTCGTCGGTGCGGTGGCGGGTCACGGGCGGGAGGAAAGGGGAAGTCGCCGCCGGGGGCAAGTAGCGAGTGGAGAACGGCTTGGGGAGAAATGGAACCGCCAAGACGCCAAGTTCGCCAAGAAGAGGGGGAGGAATCGGATTTCCAGACTTGGCGTTCTTGGCGTCTTGGCAGTGAATCCATCTCCGCCGAAGAAATGAAGAAGGAACGAGTCGATGCCCTGCTGGTCGCCCGCGGCCTGTGCGAGTCCCGGGAACAGGCCAAGCGCCTCGTTCTTGCCGGCGAAGTCCGCAGCGGGGACCGGGTCGTGGACAAGCCGAGCGCCAAATTTCCCGAGGACGCGCCGCTGGAGGTGAAGGAAAAGCCGAAATACGTCGGCCGCGGCGGACTGAAAATGGAAGGCGCGCTGGCGGCCTTCGGGATCTCTCCGGAAGGCTGGACTTGCCTCGACATCGGCGCTTCCACCGGCGGCTTCACCGATTGCCTGCTCCAGCACGGCGCGGCCAAGGTCCACGCCATCGATGTGGGCACGAACCAGCTCGCCTACAAGCTGCGCACCGACCCGCGGGTGGTGGTGAAGGAGCAGTTCAACGCCCGCGGGCTGGAGGTTTCGACGCTCGGCGAAAAAGTCCGGCTGATCGTGATGGACCTGTCGTTCATCTCGCTGACGAAGATTCTGCCAGCAGCCTTCGGGGTGTTGGAGGATGGCGGCTCCATCGTCTGCCTGATCAAGCCGCAGTTCGAGCTGGAGCGGGAGGACATCGGGAAGGGGGGCATCGTCCGAGATCCCGAACTGCACAAGCGCGCCGTGGAAAAGATCCGCAGCTTCGTGACCGAGGATCTCGGCCGCGAATGGAAGGGCGTGATCGACTCGCCGATCACCGGCACCGACGGCAACCGCGAGTTCCTCGCGTGGCTGGCCTAAGCTTCGACCGGAGTTCCCACCTCGAGGAAGTTTCCTAACAGGCGAAGCCCCGCCTGCTGGCTCTTTTCCGGGTGGAACTGCGTCGCCACCACGGCTCCGGAGCGGATCGCGCTGGCGAAGGTTTCGCCGTATTCCGTGGTCATGGCGATGATGTTCTCGTTCTCCGGCACGGGGAAATACGAGTGGACGAAGTAGAAGTAGGGCTCGCCGCCAAGTCCTTCCCACATCGGGTCGGAGAGATTGACGGGATCCGCCGAGTTCCAGCCCATGTGCGGGATCTTGCGGCCGTCTTCGGTGAAGCGCTGGACCTTCCCGCGGAACACGCCGAGGCCGGACACGCCGGGCGCCTCGACGCTTTCCTCGAAAAGGATCTGATAGCCGAGGCAGATGCCGAAGTAGGGCCGGTTGGAAGCGACCCAGTCGCGGATCGCTCCGGTGAGGCCGCGCTTGTCCAGCTCCGCCATGCAGTCGCCGAACGAGCCGACGCCCGGCAGGATGAGGTGGGTGAGGCCCTCCATTTCCCCGGGTGAGGAAACGATGCGCGGCTCGATGCCCAGCGCCTGCACGGCGTTGGCCACACTGCGGAGGTTGCCCGCGCCGTAGTCGATGATGCCGACTTTCACAGTGCCTCCTTGGTGCTCGGGATGCCCTTCACCCGCGGGTCGCGTTCGCAGGCCTCGCGCAGCGCGCGGGCCAAGCCCTTGAAGATCGCCTCGGCGATGTGGTGGCCGTCGCGGCCGTAGAGCAGCTCGACGTGGATGTTCGCGCGGAGATTCGAGGCCAGCGCGCGGCAGAACTCCTCCACCAGCGTGAACGGGAAATTCGGTGCTGATGGCGTGTTCGGCGCGGCGCGGAACTCGAGGTGCGGGCGATTGCTCAGATCCACCACGACGCGGGCGAGCGTCTCGTCCATCGGCAGGTAGCAGCAGCCGTAGCGGCGGATGCCGCGCTTGTCGCCGAGCGCTTCCCGCATCGCTTCGCCGAGCGTGATGCCGGTGTCCTCCACCGTGTGGTGGAAATCGACTTCAAGGTCGCCTTTCGCATCGAGGTTCAGGTCGAACAGCCCGTGCCGCGAGAACAGCGTGAGCATGTGGTCGAAGAAACCGATGCCGGTGGAAATATTGGAGTCGCCTTCGCCATCGAGGTCGATGGAAAGGTCAATGCGGGTCTCCGCCGTCTGGCGGTTCTGGCGGGAAGAACGAGTGAACATGGGGAATCAGTTTGCCGGGGCGGCGGGTGCAGCCTTCTTGAGAAGGTCCATGTAGGCTGGCGGGAGGCTGGCGCTGCTGGCGGTGGAAAGGGCGGCGGAGATTTCCTGCGGGGTGGCACCGGGCTTGGTCACGGCGGCCCAAGCGGTTTCGTAGGCCTCTTCCGACTTCGGCAGATGGGCGGTGTCGATGTTTTCCAAGCGGCGGATCTCGGTTTCCAGGGTGCGCTTGGTTTCTTCCAGGGGAGCCTTCACGTAGGGATCGAGCGGCGGCCACTTGTGACCGGCGGCCTTGTCTCTTTCAAGTCGAGCCATGTAGGCGTCCTGTTCCTCCTTGATCGCGGCGTTGCTGAGATTGCGGTCGGCGCTGGCCATGGCGGCCAAGCCATCGGCGCGCGCCTTGGTGCGGGCGTCGAAGCCGGCCAGGCTGGTGCTGACGGAGGACAGTTGCGACTTCATGATCTTCACCGCGAAGGGGATGTTCTCGCGGTAGGCGCTGCTGCCTTGGAAGCCGGTCTCGAGCTTCGTCCAGGCACGGAGGGCGGTGAGCAGGTCACCTTGGTCGGCCGCGGCCTTCATCGCGGCGGCCTGGATGCCGGCATCGAGCGCGTAGGCCTTCGGCTGGCGGTCGGCGGCCGAAATCAGCTTGCCCTGGAATTTGACGCCGCCGGCTTCCACCACATCGAATTCCTTCTCCAGCACGGATAGCACCTTGAGCGCTTCCTGCTTCTTCGGGCTCTGCGGGTACTTCTTGATGAACGCCTCCACCTTGTTCACTTGAGCCTGATAGACCTCTGCGGTCTGGAGCTCAGGCGTCGGCAGCAGTTTCGCGATCCCGGCGAATTCCGTCTCGTCCTTTTGCTCCGAGATCTGCTTCGCCACGTTCGCTTTCGGGATGCGGCGCTCTTCCTTGATCGACTTGCTGAACTCCACCGAGATGATGTAGTCGCTCCCTTCTTCCTTGATGATGGTACCGGTGATCGTGGTGCCATCCTTCAGTTCGAAGGTGTCGGCCGAGACACTGGCGATCACCAGCAGGGGAAGGTAGCGGAAAAGGCGGTGGGCTTTCATGATGGGCAAAACAATCCGACGCCCCCGGCCGGATGCGAGAGGAAAAATCGCGTCAAGGTTTGGCACCCGCGGCCGCCGTGGCCAGTTCGGCCGGACTGGCGGGCGTGACGGTGCTGCCATCGGGGCGACGGATTTTCGCCGTGCTTTCCTTGCCGATGCGTCTCGCGATCCGGTCCAGCGGCAATTTCGCCGCGGCTTCGCGCCACTCCGTGGACGGATTGGCGGGCAGCTCGACGATGATCCGCGAACGACCGAATGAAGCCGCCAGGATCGAATCGGTTACCACAACCGGCTGGATCCCGACGGGAGGCAATGAGCGGGCCAGTTTCGCCATTTCCGGTGGCGGTGATTGGCCCAGCGCCTCAAGACGGGCCGCATTCATCCGCATCAGGCCGGCGGTGGAATCGTCGAAAAGCATGGTGCGGTCGGTCACCGGCAGCTTCAGCGGTGTCGAGGCCGGGCGCGCTTCCAGCAGGCGGCCGGTACCGTCGGAAAATTGCTCCGCGACCACGGTCGCCAGATCGCCCGCCCACAGCCGCCACGTGTCGTCGAGCGTGACCTCCGCCAAATCCAGCGCCGCTTGGATGGCCAGGGCGTACGTAAAGGCCCGGGCGTCCGCCACCGCCGCGGGGACCGGCGGGCCTTGTTCGATCAGCAGGTGGTCCTTCGCGAATGTCTCCCGCGCCCGCTTGGCGAGCGCCAGGGCCTTGTCGCGCCACGCGGACTCGCCGGTGGCCGTGAACAAGGCGGCGTAGGCGGACACCATCCGGAAGCTTGGCGATGCGGCACCTGCCGCGGCCGCCGCCGGTTGGGGCAGGCGGGTGAGCCGCGCCGCGAGCAATTTCTTCCGTCCGCTCTCGAACAATTCCGCCGCCTGCGCGGCGTCCAGCTTCGCTTTGGCGGCGGCTTCCGTCAGCGGCACGCGGATGCCGAGCGAATTCATCCGGAAAAACTCCCGCATCGGATCCGCCTCCATGGCCAGATTGCCGAGATCCTGCACTCCGCACGATGCCTTCCACAGTGCGGCTTCCGGAGGCGTCAGCGCGGCGTCGATTTGCTCGCGGGTCCACAGCCAGTCGCGCACGGTCGTTGGCACCGGTTGGCGTTGGTTGGAGAAAAGCCCATCCGGCGTGGCGAATTGTTCCTCGGCGAATTTCACGGCGCCCCGTGCGACTTCAAGCGCGTGCGCCTCGCCGGTCGAGGCGTGCAAGCTGACCAAGGCACGCGCCGCGCGCGCCTGCGTCATGCACGTCCGCTGCGGCATCGGCAGGTCCCACGAATTCGCCCGCCGGCTCGAAAAAACGCCGCCATCCAAGGGATCGACCATGGCGCTGTGGAGCACGTGCTTGCCGAAGGTTGCCACCGCCTCGCGGCAGCGCCCCGCGACATCCGCCGGGATCGCCGGATCGATCGAGGACGAAGCGAGGCACTGCAGGCTCCCCAGCGGAAACAAGCCCCCCGTGCCCGACAAGATCCCGATGTCCGGATCATACTGGCTGATCAGTTGGCGCGTCGTTTGGATCAGGAAGGCATCGCGCGCCGCGGAATCCGCCACCGGATCGGGGGGAAGGATCCGCTTCAGCCGGTTCTCGTGGTCGGTGCGACTGTTGCGCAAGTTGTAATCCGGATCCTCCGCCCACATTCGCGCGACCAAGTCGGTCGCCCCGTCGAAGATCTCGCGGAAATCGTTGCCCGGCGCGTAGGCGATCGGCCGCCACGTCACCTCGTTGCCTTCCGGCGAGAGCACCAGCAGGAAGGGGAAAGAGATCGGCAGCCGGATTTCCGCCCGCAACAGGTCGGCGGCGATGCCGCACTCGCGGGCCCCCTCGACATCCGCCAGCACCGGGACGAACTCGGAATTGAGGCGGGAAACCAGTTCCGGATCGCGGTCGATCGCGTCCAGCGCTTCCACGCAGCCCGGGTACTGGGCACTGCCAATCAACACGACCACCAAGCGCCGGGCGTCCGCCGCGTGTTTCAGCATCGCCGGCTCCCAGTGCTGCCAGCGAACCGGGGAATGCTTGCGCGCCTCCAACAAGCCCTGCGGGCCGGTGGCCATCTGGTTGACCTGCATTTCCGGCGCAATCACCGGCGGTGGTCCTGCCGCCTTGCCGGCGGCGGCCTTGTCTTCCCGGCAGGAGGACAAGGTGGTCATCAGGGCGAGCAAACCAAGGGCGGGGAGACCGGCTTTCTGCATGGGAGGCAAGGGGCGGATGGGTGGCGCTCGCAGCTTGCAGAAAAGGCTTCCGTGCTTACAAGCCGAAGCTACGCTGCGGCAGCGATTTCCCGGAGCTAACAGCGTGATCAGTATTGCGGTTTCCAGTCAAAAAGGAGGCGTGGGCAAGACCACCGCCTCGATCAACATGGCCCATGCGTTCGCCCGTGCGGGGCTCAAGACCTTGCTGGTGGACGCCGATCCGCAGGGCTCGGTCGGCCTCTCGCTGACCCGCCAGTCGCGCATGCTGTCCGGCTTCTACGATTATCTCGCCGATCCCGGCATCCCGCTGGAAAGGCTGCTGGTGCCTACCCGCCTCGAGACCTTCACGCTGGTCGCCGCCGGCCAAGCCAGCGACTACGAGGTCGGCGGCGCGCCGACCGGTGCCCACCTGGCCCGCGTCCGTGGCTTCATGCGCGCCGTCGAGGCCCGCGGCTTCGACATTTGCTTGGTCGATACGCCCGCCGGGCTTTTTGGACTTACCGCCGACATCATCGCTTCCAGCGATGCCGTGCTGATCCCGCAACAGGCGGAACCGCTCGGCATCCGCTCCGTACCGAAGATGTTGGAGGGCCTCAACCGCCTGCGCGTCATCCACCCGCGGTTGGTCGTGCTTGGCGTTCTGATGACCATGGTCCAGCACGACATGGCCGAAAGCCGCGAGTCGGTGAATGCCCTGCGCCAGATCCTGCCATCCGATCTGGTCCTGCGCACGATGGTCCCGCGGGACGGCCTTTTTGTGAAAGCCAGCGCCCGCGGCTTGCCGGTGGGCGTGCTGGAGGATGGCGCGGGGGCCCTGGCGGTCTTCGATGCCTTGCGCGCGGAAATTGAAGCCAAACTCGAACGTGCCGGCCACCCCTCCCTCCGCCGCGATGGATCCGCTTGAACCATGGATCGATGCCTCGGCGGTCCGCCGCCTCGCCGAACGCCTGCTGGCCGATAGCAACGAGCCGGAGGTCGCCGACTCGCCGGACGCCGGCTTCGGCACCGAGTTCGTCGGCTTCGCCGAGGGATCGCCCCGGCCCGCGGCTCCGACTTCCGCCGCGGAATTGCCGGCCGATCAAGTTTTCGAATCCGAGTTGGATGCGCCGCTGCCGCCGGTAGAGCCTGCACCCGCCGAGCCGTTACCGCCCGGCCGGGGCCCGTTGCTCGTCCGCCTCGCTCGTTTCCGCGATGCCCTGATCCGCCACACCGGCGCGCGCGGCGTCTTCATCCTCGATCGCGAGGGCAAGCCGGTCATGGAAGACCCCGCCTACGCGCGGATGCACTTTCTCGCCCGCAGTCTCGCCCAAGCCTATCGCCCCGTCACGGGACAGGCCGGGAACGTGCACGTGAAAATCGGCGCGAACGAGGTTCTCGAAGTCGTCCCGGTCGAAACGCCCTTCGGATGGCTGGTCCTAGGGACCGTCGTGCCGCGTCCGCTGACCGCCGTGGTGGTCGCGGAAATCGCCGCCGCGCTGAAGCAGGCCGCGACACCAGAAGTGACCTGATCTCCTGCCATGAATGTCAACGGGTTTCCCCTGCGCTGCCCGCATTGCGGCGGGGATTCCTTCGAGCGACAACAGGCCCGGTATATCACCACCGGCTTGGACATTTTGAGCCCGCTCGTGGCCCAAGTCTTCGAGTGCCGGAAGTGCCGTCGGCTTGAGTGGTTCCTCGAAGCGAGGACAAACCCGGAGAACCACGTGAGCCCGCCTCGTGATTGTTCCCGTTGCGGCACCTATATTCCTGCGACGGAAGCGTCTTGCCCAAATTGCGGCGAGCTGAAGTGATGCGGTTCCTCCCGCGGTGGAGCGAGGTGGGATTTGAGCTAACCACTTCCGGGAACCTCCGAACTCTTCACCTCGTCCGCCGGTTCTGAATCCCCAACACCGCGGAGGTCGCGAGGCCGGTGCCGAGGATCACCAGGATCAGGATCGCGCTGTCGTAGTCCACGGTGTCCACCCAATCCCGTGCGACGGGTTTCTTCAGAGCCAGGAAGATGTGGCGGGGCTTGTCCTCGTTGCGGTAGTCGAGGCGGAAGGTCTCGGCCTCGCGGACCATCAGGTCGATGCGGTCGTTGACGAAAAACTCGGTGATCGGGCGCGCGCGCGGGTCCTTGGTCCTCACCTTCAGCGAATCGATTTCCAGCCGGGTGCCACCGCGGGCGAGGTTGGTGATGCGCTCGGCGAGGTCTTCGGCGTCGCGGGCGGTGGCGGCGTTGGCGCCGCCAAGTTTGACCAAAGCCTGGAGCATGAGCTGGAGGCGTTCCTCGACTCCGGGCTCCAGCGGGCTGGGCATGTCCTTGATGGCATCGACGCGGCGCTGGATGCGGATGCGCTCGAGTTCGTAGGGATTTCGCGTCGCTTGGGTGACAACCATCGCCTCGTAGGCATGGCGCAGCGGCATGAAATCGGAGGGAACGGGGACGCCGCCGCGTTCGCGCTCGATGCCGCTGTTCTCAAAGAGGCCGCGGTTCATTTCGCGGAAGGGAACTAGCGCGCCGGCGAGCAGCATCTGCGGCACCAGCAGCAGCGGCACGGCGGTCAGCGCGGCGCGCTCGGTTTTGACGCTGGAGGAAACCAGCAGTGCCAGCCCGGTGCCGGTGCAGGCGGTGAGCGTCATCCACAACCATTGGCTGGGCACCGTGCCGCGGATCTCCAGCAGGAAGTGGCCGATCACGGTATAGACGAAGCACTGGGCGGCGGCGACCAGCCCGAGCGCGCAGAATTTCGCGGCGACGTAGAGCAGGGGATTGGCGCGGCAATTCCGCTCGCGGCGCAGGACCGGGCGGTCGCGCAGGATCTCGGTGGCGGAGTTCGTGAGCCCCAGGAACATCGCCACCGTCGCCGACAAGAACAGGTAGGCCGGGACGTGCAGTGCAGTGGGGAACTCGTACGCGCCTTCCTTCGAGGAACGCAGCGTCACGCCAATCAACATGGCCAGCAGGGGTGCCTCCAGCAGGGTGGAGTAGAGCGTTCCCCGGTTGCGCAGCTTGGAGAACAGCGAACGCTGGAAGTGGGTGGCGAACTGGGCCCACGCGCGCTTCACCCGGCGGACGAAGCCGATGGCGGCGTGGACGGAGGGCAGGGAGGCGTCGAGGGCCTCGATGCGCGTCGGGGGAGCGGTATCGCCAAGGGCGTGAACCAGCGATTCGCTCTCGAAGCGCTCTTGCCAGAAGTTCGGCGGGAAACGCCGGGCGGCGGAGGGGTTTTGGCCGCCGCCGATCTGGGCGAGCGGCGTCTCCAGCACGTCGAAGACGAAGTCCGCACCGAGCGGGATGTTCGCCGCGATGGCGGGGTGGGAGATGCCGAGTTCGTCCGCCGTTTCGCGGAAATACGCGATCATCGCCGCGGGCGAGCCGAAGAATGCGACCCGGCCACCGGTGTCCAGCAGCAGGACCTTGTCGAAAAGATTCATCACCGTGGCCCCCGGGCGGTGGAGGGAGGCGATGACGATCTTGTCGCGGGCCAGCGAGCGGAGCGTCTCGGCGACGTGCTCGGAGTCCTTGGACGAGAGGCCGGAGATTGGCTCGTCGAAGAGGAAGACCTCGGCGGCACTGCCGAGGTCGAGTCCGAGATTGAGGCGGCTGCGCTCCCCGCCGCTGAGGGTCTTTTCGCCAGGTGATCCGACGCGGCGGCGGGCGATCGCCTGTAGGCCGAGTTCCGCGAGGATACCATCGGCGCGGCGCTCGATTTCCTCCGTGGAAAGGAAGGGCCGGCGGATGGTGGTCGCCTGCCGCAGGTGCTCGCGCACGGTGAGCTGGGGATTCAGCGCCTCCTCCTGCGGCATGTAGCCGATGAAGCGGATCAGCTCGAGGCGGTTCTGATAGAGCGAGGACTCGTTGAGGCGGACGCGGCCGCGGGTTGGTTCAAGCTGGCCGGCCAGCACGGACAGCAGGGTGCTCTTGCCGCTGCCGCTGGGGCCGATGATGCACATCATTTCACCGCGACCGACCTCGAAGTTGACGTTGTCAAGTGCCCGGACGCCGGGGATGAACTGATGGATCAGGTCTTGGACCTTGAGCGCTTCGATGAGATTGCGCTCTTCATCGATAATGCCCTCGCTGAAGCGGCAGCGCAGGGCTTGGGTGCGGGATAGCCGGATGATGGTGCCGTCGCGCAGTGGCGCGGAGGTTTTCACCGGCACGCCATCGGCAGTGATGCTGCCCTCGGCCTCGCGGACGAAGAGATCGCCGGTGCGGCGCTCGGAATCGAAACGGATGCGCAGCACCACCCGCGGGGCAAAGCCGGGAGCGAGCAGCATGTCGCCGCTTTCCAGGACCGAGGGGTCGTTGGAGACCCGGAAATCGCGCTGGTCGGGTTCCAAGCGGAACCGCCCGCCCGCCTCGACACGCCGGCGGCGCAAGGCATCGAGCGTGATCGATACGCCCGTGGGATCGGACAGTCGCTGGTGGTGATCGCAGAAGACCGGCTTGCCGGGAACCAATGGGCCGATGCCCTCGATGACGAATTGGGTGGGCTTGAGCGCCTCGATCTCCGCCTTCAGGCCGAAGCGGATGCGCACCTCGCTTTGGCGGCTGCGGGCGCGTTCGCTGCTCAGGCCCTCATCGGTGCTGGCGAGGAAAATCGCGGCCGTTTTGCCGGTCAGCTTGACGTTCAGGAAGGAAACGAGGTCCTCCGCCGTCAGCGTCCAGCCGGGGAGCACGATTTGTTGGCGCTCCCGCAAGCGGAGGTAGGCGCCGCTATCCAGCGACCGCCCGCGCACCCACAGCGGGTGCTCGCCGGTGTTCCGGACCAGCACCAGATCGGCCGCGCGATAGACGCGGAACGCGTGGCCGGTTGCCTCCGCAGGCAATTCGACGTCGGCGGCATCGCCGGCGCCGAAGACGACGCGCTCGAAGCCCGGATGCTCGCCGGGATCCTCGCCCGCCATTTCCGCGAGGATCTGCCGCGCGTGATCCGGCCGGCCGAGGCGGCGCAGGAAGATTTCAAAGGAACTGCGGCTGCTTTCCGAGCGGCCGACGGCATCGACCAGCGTGTAGAGTTGTAGGCCCACCGCCATTTTCTGCGGGTCATCCAGCAACTCGCGCAGGTCCAAGGCGGTGCGGGCCAGCGGCTTTTGCTCGCGCACCGCCCGTTGGACCCGCCGTGCGAGCCAACTGTGGTCGGCCTCGGGAAAGGCGCTGCGCAGCAGATCGAGGATCAGGTCCGCTTCATCGGCATCCAGCCGCCCGTCAATGGTCGCAAAGCCGGCGAAGGCATCGACCAGCAGGCCGAGCACCCGCGAGCTGCTCGCCCCGGCCGGGCGCCGGCGAGCCCACCACGTCCGGCGACCCGGACCCTTCCGCGGTTCCGGGGTCTCGTCGGGAGCCGCCTCATGATCCATCCGCGCCATCCATGGCAAACCCTCGCCGGACCGGCAAGAGCGCCGGAAAAAATTGGGTTTTCTTTCGTGATTATAGGGCTACCCTGTCGCGCCCTCTGCACTGTCTTCCCCGTTGATGCTCGTTTGCCTGCGGCGACCGGAAAAGGGCGATTTCCCAATCAATCATGTCTGATCCGTCTCAAAACCGTCCGCCGCAAGGTTCTGGCGCGCGCGGACCGAACGACCCGCCCGGATTCAACTGGCGTCTCGCGATTCTTCTCAGTGCCGCGTTTCTCATTCTGGCCCTTGCCGTCTTCAGCAATGGGATGAGTTCGACGGTCCAGCCCATGTCCTTTGGCCAATTCAAGGAAAAGTGGGACCAAGGGTTGGTCTATCGCAATGACCCGAAATACCCGCTGAAAGTCACCACCCAGGACAGCGCTTACAACGCGGTCGTCACCGGTTTCCTCCGCACGTCGCCCGAACGCGGGGCGGGCGAGGATCCAGGTACAACCAAGCCGATCCAAGCTACCCTCCGGATTGAGGACGTGGCGGCCATTCTTGGCGAATCCGTGGTGTTCCGCCTGAGCCGCGAGCCCGCTCCGGAGCCCGGAGTGGAGACCATGGTGCTCTCCGAAGCCGCTTTCCGCCGTGCTGCGGCCTTGGGCGAGATCAAGCCGCTCGATAGCAAGACGCCGCTGACCGTTTACTCGACGGATGGCAATATTGGCGTGGTCGTTGCCAATCGGGTGATTCCCGAGGTTCCGGGCGCTCCGGCCGACAACTCCAAAGCCGCTGCTCCCAAGCAGTTCAAGGTGGTGGCTCCAGTGATGATGCTCGGCGACCAGCTCGGCGCGCTGATGCAAGACAGGAAAGACAGCGTCATCTTCGAGCCGAACAACGACTTCCTCAAGAGCGCGATCTTCACCTTCCTGCCGGTCCTGCTGATCGTGCTGCTGTTGTTCTTCCTGTTCCGCCAGCAGATGAAGGCCGCCGGCCGTGGGGCGATGTCCTTCGGCAAGTCCAAGGCCCGCCTGCTGACCCGCGATCATAACAAGGTGACCTTCAAGGACGTGGCCGGCATCCAGGAAGCCAAGGAAGAACTCTGGGAGATCGTCGATTTCCTCCGCGATCCCCGCAAGTTCCAGAAGCTCGGCGGCTCGATTCCGAAGGGCGTGCTGATGGTCGGTCCTCCGGGCACCGGCAAGACCTTGCTCGCCCGCGCCATCGCCGGCGAGGCGGACGTCCCGTTCTTCTCGATCTCCGGTTCGGACTTCGTCGAAATGTTCGTCGGCGTCGGTGCCTCGCGTGTCCGCGACATGTTCGAGCAGGGCAAGAAGCACGCGCCCTGCCTGATTTTCATCGATGAAATCGACGCTGTCGGCCGTCACCGCGGTCATGGCATGGGCGGTGGTCACGATGAGCGCGAGCAGACGCTCAACCAGCTCCTCGTGGAAATGGACGGCTTCGACACCCAGGAGGGGGTGATCATCATCGCTGCGACCAACCGTCCGGACGTCCTCGACCCCGCGCTACTGCGCCCCGGCCGTTTCGACCGCCAGGTGACTGTGTCGCTTCCCGACGTGAACGGCCGTGAGGAAATTCTCCGCGTCCACGTGAAGAAGATCAAGCTGGCCCCGGGCACCGACCTCGGTGTCATCGCCCGCGGCACGCCCGGTTTCTCCGGTGCCGAGCTCGCCAACCTGATCAACGAGGCGGCCCTGCTCGCCGCTCGACGCGGACTTTCCGCCGTCACCCTCGCCGAAATGGAAGAAGCGCGCGACAAGGTCCGCTGGGGCCGCGAACGCCGCAGCCTCGCCATGTCGGACAAGGAGCGCATCGGCACCGCTTGGCACGAGGCCGGCCACGCCTACCTCAACATGGTGCTGCCGCACACGCACCCGCTTCACAAGGTCACCATCATCCCGCGCGGCCCGTATCTCGGTGCCACGATGTATTTGCCGGACGGCGACAAGTACTCGATCCAGCGCAAGGAAGCCCTCGCCAACCTGGTGGTCACCATGGGTGGCCGCATTGCCGAGGCTTTCGTCACCGATGACGTTTCGAACGGCGCTTCCGGTGACATCCGCCAGGCCACCTCGCTCGCCCGCCACATGGTCTGCGAATGGGGCATGAGCCAGAAGCTCGGAATGATCGAATACGGCGATGGCGACGGCCCGGTCTTCCTCGCCCGCGAAATGTCGCGCGCGCGGAACTACTCCGAGGACACCGCCCGCCTCATCGACGAGGAGATCAAGCGCTTCATCGACGAAGCCTACGAACAGGCCACCAGGCTCCTCACCGAGAACAAGGAGAAGATCGAGCTCATTGCCAACGCCCTGCTCGAATTCGAGACGCTCGACGCCACGCACGTCCGCGACCTCATCGAGCACGGCGAGATGCGCAATCCGCCGAGCGCGCCCAAACCGCCGCCGGTTCCCGAGGAATTCCGCAAGAAGCCCGCGTCCAAGCCGACCGAGGACAAGCCGGATGACGGCGGTCCGCTTCCCGGCGAGGTAGTCGGTGCCCCGGCCTGATCGCGGAACGCCTGATCGGATTCTCAAAGCGCGGTGTGGTTCGCCACACCGCGCTTTTCATTGGGGTCTCAGCCCAAGGGACCGTTTCGCTTCCTCCACGGTGATCCGGAAGATCTCGCGATCCTGCAGGAGGAAAATCGCGTCACCTCTTCCTGACACTCTCTGCGCCTTGATCCGGGTGCCGCTTTCGCTCTTCAGCCGGAAGCGTGCTCGTTGCCGGACAGTTGGCTCGGTGAGACCAAGAAGGAGGTAATCGTCTCGCTGATCATAGCCTCCGCGGAAGAGGGCGTAGCCTCTTGAGATCGCAAAGGCATCCGCTCCTTTGACCGGAACTTCCCAGTGCGCCATGACAGCACCGTCCCGGATCAGAACCAATGGGAAGTCCGTGTAGTAGTAGATCCAGATTTCGTTCCCGCAGGCATTCATGGCGTAGCAGTCGCAAATGAAATCGAGGCCCTCCGATGGTTGATACTTGTAGGCAATTGTCCCGTCCTGGCGCCAAGCCACCAAGCCGTTGTTTCCGAGAGGCTTGGACCAGCCAAAGTTTCCGAACACCCCTTCGTCGAAGTAGCTGGTCCAGATCAGCCCGTCCGGGGTCACCGCGATGTTCTGGATGCCATCACCCAGGGTAATCGCCCCCTGGATACGACCGTGGGTATGGTAGATTCGACCGTTCCGGTCGGGGCGGTCTTTCCGATGCTCGCAACGCGCACATGCCAAAAGGAGCTGATCCTCACCCATCGGCTGCACGTGGTGGATATTGAATGCTTCCCGCTCGATGGCGGTGAGAAGCTGCGCCTCTCCCTCGTGCAAGCGGTAGATTTGATAACCTTGAGGGGTCTCGGGGCGGATCTTGGGGAAACTCGCCCCACCCGGGCTTACGGTCCGGTCATCCAACGGGCCTGTGGCAATCACCGCGTAGGGAAATCCGTCCACCCCGATGTCGAATGCGACGATGCGGCCTGGGTCCGCGCCGGCGAGGCTGGCGTACGGAGGGATCACAATCTCTTGCACGCTTGGAAGCTACGAATCCCGAACCTCTGCCGGCAAACACTGATCGGGAGGGGGATCGCCCGTGGACGAGGGGGAGGGGGCTTCCGATAAGCTCCGATGGTGCTGCCCGATGCTTCATGGAAACCGGCCACACTTCCGGTAGCGAGCAACCCACGATACAGCCGGATTGGTGGCTGGATTCGCATCCTTCCGATGCGCTTCAGGAGTCCGGGTTGTCTGCGGCGATCCTTGAAATTCAGTGGATCGAAGCCCGGGTATTCAACTACTATGAAATTAGTAGTTCTTGCCCCTTGGATCGGCGCATGGCCCGCAAACCAAGGAAATACAAGGGATGCAGCGGTCCGGAGGGTTCTTGAGGTTCGGATTCGCACCGGTTTGGCGCGATTTCGCGGCTACGCCGTCTCTAGTAGCTGGGCGCCCCGAAAAATCTTCATTCGCTGAATCCTGCAAAATCAACGGCTTGCGCGGATTCGGGTG
>CBKZPU010000076.1:0-23201 GCA_966696705.1 uncultured Verrucomicrobiaceae bacterium
CGGACTGGATGGTGATGCCGCGCTCGGCTTCCTGTTCCATGAAGTCCATGGTGGAAGCGCCGTCGTGCACCTCACCAATCTTGTGGATCTTGCCGGTGAGCTTGAGAATCCGCTCGGTGGTGGTGGTCTTGCCCGCATCCACGTGAGCGAAAATGCCTATGTTGCGGTATTTGGTGAGGTCCTTCATGCTCTTGAGTGTGATGTGGTTGGGGCTTCCGGGATGCGCCGGGGCGACTTCCATAGTCGGAAGTCGCAGAATGGCAACCCCGGACTCAGGGATTTTCGGGGCTATTCGTCGCCGGAGGGTGACAACTCTGCGACCTGCGGGGCCGCGGCCGGACCAGCCACATCAAGGAACCAGTTCGACCCGCAGGCGTACGAAGCCGCGATCACCGGCGGGTAAAGCTTGCCGGCCCCATTCATAGCCCTCGGGGGCCGGGAACGGAACTTCGGCAGGCGTCGTAATGGCACTAGCCAACTCCGACCAGTCACCCGCTCCCAAATCCTGACGATAATCGATCCGGCAGAGAATCCCCTCGTCGCCTGTGCGGCGGAGGAAAAGAACATGTGTCTCGCCACCCCCTTCGCGCTGCAGCTTGAGACATTCCACTTGCGCAGCATCCGCAGGAAGGGTCCCGGTCGCATATTCGAGCAAATTCGCCCGTCCGTCGTGGTCAGGATCGGCGTCCGGGAGACGATCAGCCTCGGTGAAACCGCCACCAAGCATCGACCCGATCCAGCTTTCAAAGCCGGAGGGCGGCACGGCCGCGGCGGTCGAGAAACCCGTGGCGGTCGTGGAACCAAAGACCAGCTCTGCCTCGGCGAGGTGAATGGAGGTGTGTGCGGCCGGTCCCGACAGTTCGTCGGCCGGCAAGATCATGGGGAGGCGCAGCAGGAGACTTTCCGTCGCGATCGAGGGGTCGGCGGTGTTGACGACCAGCAAGTGCAGTCCAGCCAGTGGCTCGGTGATCGCTTCACCTGTTTGAAACTCAAGTCTTCCGGGATCCGCGCCCCCTGAACCAATGAACGAAGGAGTCCCGAAAATCTGCGACTGCTCAAGGATTGCAGCCACGCCGGAACCCGCGATCACGGCGATCTCGGCTTGGCTTTTGTCCGGAAACACAACCAGACGAAGGTGGCATCCCGCCGCCAAGGGGGCACCCGAAGAGTCGGAAATTACGGAAGAGACACTACCCTCCCCCTCCAAATTCGAAACCACCGCCTCCGCGGCGCGGAGGGTTGAGAAAGTCCCCGTCCATGCGCAGAGGGAAAGCAAGGAGCTGGCAATAAGAATGGATCGGTTCATGGCAATTCGAGGACGCGAATAAGGCCATTGCCCGTAGTGGGACGGCAAAGGCTGCGGGTAGTGTCACCTTCGGCGGTCACCACCTCACCGTGGTTCTGCCACCCTGATGCTCCGGAACCTTGTATCTGAAGCTGATACTTCTTTCCCTCCACGCTGGACCAACCGATCAGCCCAGCAACGAAGTCGGACTCGGCTGGATCGACCGGCACCACGGTGCCCGAAGCCAGTGCGAGCAAAGCGGCCTGGTTCACCGGACCGATCGCAAAAAAGTCCAAATAGCCCGCGTCTCCAACGCGCTGGAAATCGATCGCCTGGTACATTTCCACCAGCGTGGCCGAAGCGTCCCCGAGAGCGCCGACGAATCGCCAGCCCTTGTTTTTCCGATAATAGATCACCGGCGACTCCCCTCCTTCCCAGTAGGAAAGCTGCATGCTGTCCGACTTGGGGGCAGATGCCCCTGTTACCAGCGAGGACTCAGCCAGCCAATCGCTCACATGGGTGACGCTCGTGAAGGGACTCGTGATGAGGTTCCGGCCGGGCCACACAAAGACTTTCCGGCGCCCCTCAAAGGGCATCGGAACCGCTCCCACAACGAGGAAGTCCAAATTCGCACTACCCCGCCGTTGATACACGGGAGCGGTGGGAAACGGCACCGGCACGTTCGCCTTGTCCCCTTCGTGCTCCCGGCCTACTTCGCGCCAGCCGGCGTCAGTCTTGAAATAATAGACCTTCATCCTCTGCGTCTGGGGATTGAAAATCCCCACCGTGTCGGCCGTCTCGGGATTCTCGCCCGTGACGATCCCCCGGTTTACGGGATCGACGAACAACTCCCCTATCGTCCAGTCGGGGCGCACTCCGGCTTTATCGCCGGGAGCGATCAAGCCTTGCGGAGAACGCCCCAAGGTCACCCGCTTGCCGGAATATCCCGACACCGGCAATGTCACTCCAGCCCCGGTTCCGGTGCGAATCTCCAAGAATGCACTGTCCCCACTTCCTTTCAAGCCGGCTGGGAGATCGGAGGAATACTCCACATAGTCGCTTCCCACGGCGGCGATCGGACCCACGACAGTATAGTCTTTCACCAAACTCAGGGCCATGGCGCCTTTTCCCCCGGCCAACAGCCGGCAAGTAACATAACCCACCGGATCGCCGGTCTCAGCCCGGACCACCGTGGAGGCGGCGAGCGACAGCAGCATGATAAGAAGGGCGCGCGGCAGTTTCATCGGTGAGATGTGTTCTGGCTATCTTCGACAGAGAGCGGAATCAAGCCGCGTGTATCGTTCCGGCAAAATTGGACACAAAGGGCGCTCTGCGCGTCTCCAAGCTCGACGGAGTTTGAATCCGCTCGATGCTCCGGCCGTGTCCGAGGTGATTCTGGAAGTCGACGCCGTGGTGAAGAAGTTCGACGACTTCACGGCGGTGGACGGGGTGTCGTTCCAAGTCCGCGCCGGGGAAACCGTCGGCCTGCTGGGCGTCAACGGGGCGGGCAAGACCACCCTGATGAACATGATCCTTGGCCTGACCACCCCGACCGGCGGGGCGATCCGGGCCTTCGGCATGGACTTGCAGAAGCACCGGCTGGAAATCCTCCAGCGGGCAAATTTCTGCACCACCTACGCCACCCTGCCGGGAAACCTGAAAGCCCGGCACAATCTGGAAATCTTCGCCCGGCTCTACTCGGTGCCGAAGCCAAAGCAGAAGGTCGCCGAACTCTTAGAGCTGCTCGAAATCTCCAAACTCGCCGAGAAGCCGACCGGCCAGCTTAGCGCCGGCGAATCGACCCGCGTCAATCTGGCCAAGGCGCTGCTCAACGACCCCGAACTGCTGCTTTTGGACGAACCGACCGCCTCGCTGGACCCCGACATCGCCGACAAGGTCCGCAAGCTGGTCCGCCACGTCCAACGGGAGCGCCACCCGGCCATCCTCTACACGTCCCACAACATGCGGGACATCGAGGAGGTCTGTGACCGCGTCCTCTTCCTCCACGCCGGGAAAATCCTCGCTGCGGGAACCCCGGAAGAAATCACCCGGCATTTCCAGGAGGACGATCTGGAGGATGTGTTCATCAAGGTCGCGCGGGGTGGGCCTGCGCAGTGACCAGGTTGAGCCGAGCTCATTCAAGCAAGGCGTCCCTCACTGGGAGCTTTGCGAGCGAATCCACTCTGCGATGGCCTCGAGCGCGGCGCTATCGACCACATTCCGCGTCACGGGCGGCATCTGCTCGGCTGGCGACGTGGCCCCCATCCGGCGGTGAAGCAGTGACTTGGCCAGGTCGCCCGGAACGACGACCTTTCCATTCTCGACTCCGAACGTGTTGCGCACCTCACCACCGATCAGGCCCTGCTTGGCCAGCGGCGTATCGAAACGAGCATCCCACAGCGCACCGGTGCCGTTCGGACGATGGCACTGCGCGCAGTTGGCATCGAGGTAGGAACGGACCCGTTCCTCCAAGGAGGCGCTCTTGTCATCGATCCGGCACGTGCGCGGATACCGTGCGATCACGCTTTCATCCAAGGCCTCTGTGAACATCTGCAGGTAGTTCCAGGTGCGGAGTTGGTTGTCCGTGCGGCCACCCGGGTAGGCATGATTGCCATTGAGCTGGCGGGTCTTGGGGCCGAGCACGAAACCGGCATTGGACGTGTGGCACAGGAAACACAGTCCGCTGCCGGGAATGCTCCAGGTCTGCTCGCGGGTGCGACCTGAGGCATCGGTAATCTTCAGCACCTCTTCCTTGCTCGCGGCGTCGACGAGATCCGCATCGCTGTGATCGGGCCGCCAGCGATAGGTCGCGCCGTAACCGGAGCTGCCTGCGGAGTCTAACACCAACACGCGGGTCTCAAGCCGACGGCGGGCCTTGGTGGTCTGATTAGTGACGATTTCGAAGTGCTGGACGAAGATGGTGCCGCCCGGCCATGAGTATTCGCCGGTGGGGGCGAACCCGATTTTCCCCGACTCCGGCAGGATCACCCAGCGCTGCGTTTCAGCCTCGTCCGCCCATGAAGGGGTGTTGAGAGAGTAGGGAACCACGCCGGCCTTCGGGGTCAGGTTCTTGTCGCTGAAAATGCCGGTCGCCGAGAGTGTGGGAGGCAATCCCTCGGCGGTGGCGGGCAACTTCAGGCCGCTGACGGGCGGCCGGAGATCGAGTCCATAGGGCGTGTTACCAATGATCTCGATGCTCGCGCTGGTCACGGAGCTGTCGACCAGGCCGGATCGCTGGACGATGGCCTTGATCGTCGTTGTGCCGGCGCTGATTTGGAAAGGCTCGGTGTAAGCGGGAGAGCTGGCGTCGGGTGCCTTTCCATCCGTGGTAAACCGGATCGTCGTGCCCGACCCGGAGGTGGGATTGGAAATCCGCACCCAGACCGGCCCGGTGAACTTGCCGCCGGACGGCACGATGGCCGGCGCGGCGAGCTGGTTCTCGATGTCGAAGGCGTTGCTGCTCGCGGCGGTGAGGCTGCCGCTGCTCGCGCGGAGCGTATAGCCGCGGCCGGGTTTGCCGATCGCGAGCGATGGGAACGTTGCCACTCCTTTTACCGCCGCGATGCTGGTCTCGCCAGCGAGCACGCCCCCGGCGGTATTACCCTCGAGCGTCAGGGTCACGGTGTCGTTGGCCGACTCGACGGTTTTGCCGGTCGAATCCTGGAGGGCGACCTTCACCACGGCAAGCGACGCTCCCGCGTTGGCATTGGCCGGTTGCTGGATCACCGCGAGCTTCGCCGGCTGACCACCGCCGGTCCAACGCACGCGCCACAGCGAGCCATTGGTGCTGGCACTGTTCGCTTCATCCGAGCCCCCGGGAATCCCCGCGCGGGCGATGTACCAGAGGGCGCCATCCGGGGCGACCTCGACGTCGATCGGGCGGTTGATCCCCATGGCGAAGTCGTCGCGCTTTTCCGGTTTCGCGGGATCGATCGATTTGATCCACCCCTTGTAGTCGCTGAAGAAGAATCGACCGGTGTATTCGCGGGGAAATGCCCCCGACCCAGGTTTGGCCGGGTTGTAGAAATCCCCCGAGCATAGCGCGAGTCCCTCACCACGACCGTGGTCGTAAGGATAGACCGGCGCGCGGTAGCCTTCCGGCTGATTCTGATTGCGAGGTGGTCCATCGATGCCCGGCCAGCCGAAGTTCACCGCGATGGGCTTGGCGCTGCTGTCGTAGCCCTCGATCTGTTCGTAGTTCGCACCCACCTCGCTCAGGTAGAGCAGGCCGGTAGTCCGCTGCACGGCGATGCTGAAGGGATTGCGAAGACCGAGCGCAACGATCGCGCGGTTGTTATCCTTGAAGTCCTTGTAGTGCGGATTGTCGTCGGGAATGGAGCCGTCCTTGTTGATCCGCAGGAGTTTGCCCAGCAGGTTGCTCCCGTCCTGAGCATTCGAGTCCTTGGAGTTCTCGCCAGTGCTGACGTAGAGCTTGCCGTCCTTGCCGAACGCCAGGCCTCCCCCGTTGTGCCAACCGCTCTTTGAGAGATTGGTGAGCTCTAACAGCACCCGCTCGCTTTGCACGCCCGCCGCATTGCCCTTGAGGGTGAAGCGGCTGACGCGGTTGTTGCTGGTGGTTCGGCTCTTCTTCTCCGGTTCGCGGTTGTGGGTGTAGTAAACGTAGATCCAGCCGTTGCGGGCAAAGTCGGGATCGAAACAAACGCTCAAGAGCCCGCGTTCGTTCCACGCATCCACCTTGGAGCTGATGTCCAGAGCGGGCTCGGGCAGCAGCTTGTCGCCATCGATCACGCGCAGCAGCCCCTGCTTCTCACAGAGAAACAGCCGCCCGTCCGGAGCGAAAGACATCGTCGTGGGATTGAGTCCATCGGCCACCTTGGCCTCGGCGAATCCCGGCGGCAGGGTTGCCGACCACGATGTCGCTGCCGCCAGTAGCGAAAGGGCAAATGCGCCATACAGCGATGCCGTTCGGAGTCTCGTGGGAAAGATCATGAATCTGAAGGAGTGCCTTGCGATCTATCCGCGGCTCCATGGGCCCGCGAGGAATTTCCACGGCACAAAAGAGTAGGTCATCTTCACCTTCCGCCTTCACCTCTCACAAGAAACACTCGCCCGCGAACTCCGCTGAACCGATGCTTGGCGCCCAAACCAAATGTTCCGCCCGTCCGTCATCCGAGCCCTGCTGACCCGCTACGTGCTCCTCTACGCGAGAAACCCGATGCGGGCCTTCGAGCTGTTCTTCTGGCCGCTGGTGCAGTTGCTGGTGTGGGGCTTCGTCACGATGTACCTGCAGCAGGCGGGCAACGGCGGACAGGTGGCAGCGGGCGGAAAGAACTTCCCGCACTTCATCACCTTCCTCATCGGCGGGATCATCCTGTGGGACGCGCTGTTCCGGGCGCAGCAGGGCGTCTCGATCTCCTTTCTCGAGGACGTCTGGACCCGCAACCTGCTCAATATCTTCGCCGCGCCGGTGAGGATGACCGACTACATCGCCGCGACCTTCGGCGTTGGACTGCTGCGGGTCGGCATCACCGCCATCGTCCTCTTCATCGTGGCGGCGGTCGCCTACTCCTTCAACTTGCTCCAGTTCAAATTCGGACTCATTGCCTACTACGCGAACCTGATGATCTTCGGCTGGGCGCTCGGCATTCTCTCGATCGCCCTGATCTTGCGCTGGGGCCACGGCGCCGAGTCGATGGCGTGGGCTCTTCCTTTCATGATCCAGCCTTTCGCCTGCGTCTTCTATCCGATGAACATCCTGCCCGGCTGGATGCAGGCGATCGCGTCGATCTTCCCGCCTGCCCATGTCTTCGAGGGCATGCGCGGCGCGATCGAGCACGGCGGCTTCGACCTTCGGCAATTCCTCACCGCGCTCGCGCTGAATGCCATTTACCTTTCCCTCGCCGGCTGGGCCTTCGCCTCGGTGCTGCGCACCGCCCGCGAAAAGGGGCTACTGGTGAAGACGAGCTCAAGCTGATGCTCTCACTTGAGTCCTGTGGGAGGAAGGCATGGCTCACCGTGGTCTCTGGTCTCCCGGCACGTCTCGACCATCCATCCAGTCCCAAAACTTCTCCCGAAATTTGGAACTTGGCACTTCCCCTCTGGAACCTCCTCCTCTGCGTGTGGCCTCGTTCGTCATTTCCATTGCCGCGCTGAAGCGCAACACCGGCATCCTTCGTGAAACCGCCGATGCGGCGGGCTGCAAGATCGTGCTCGCCCTGAAAGGTTTCTCCTGTTGGAAGGCGTTTCCCCATTTCCGCGATCATCTCGACGGCTGCTGCGCCTCGGGCCTGTGGGAGGCACTGCTGGCGCGCGATTACTTCGGCAAGCACGTGGTCACCTACTCGCCCGGTTATCAGGAGGAGGAAATCCGCCAGCTCTGCGAGTTCACCCATCACCTCGATTTCAATTCCCTGTCGCAGTGGTTCCGTTTTCGCGACCACGTCATGGCGCATCCGCGCTTCAAGAGCGGCGAGTTGCACTGCGGCCTGCGGATCAATCCACAGTGCTCGACCGGCCACACGCCGCTCTACGACCCCTGTGTCGCCGGTTCGCGATTGGGCATCACGGCGGACCAACTCGAAGGCGCGGATTTGACCGGCCTGTCCGGCCTGCATTTCCACACCCTGTGTGAACAAAACTCGGACGACCTGGAGAAAACGCTCGCCGCAGTCGATGAGAAGTTCGGCCATCTCCTCCGTTCACCGCAGTTCACATATTTGAACATGGGCGGCGGGCACTGGATCACCAAGCCCTTCTACGATCGCGAGCGTTTGATCCGTTTGGTCCGCGAAGCGAAGTCGAAATACGACGTGGAAGTCTGGCTCGAACCCGGCGAGGCCGCGGCGATCCACACCGGCGTGCTGCGAGCGGAGGTATTGGATGTCTTTGAGTCCGCCGGCCACAAGCTGGCGATCCTCGATATCTCCGCCACGGCACACATGCCGGACGTGCTCGAAATGCCTTACCGGCCCGACGTTTACCTGGCTACCACCGGGAGCGAGGAATTTGTTCCGCCCGCAACAACGTCACGCCCCGCCGTCACCTATGCAGGCGAGTGCTATCAAGTCGCGACCGAATCCGGCGAACACGTCTATCGCCTTGGCGGTCCGACTTGCCTGGCCGGCGACGTGACCGGCGACTTTGCCTTTCCGCGGCCGTTGAAAGCGGGCGACGTGCTGGTCTTCGACGACATGGCGCACTACACGATGGTTAAAACGACCACTTTCAATGGCGTCCCCCACCCTTCGATCGTGCTACAGCATGAGGATGGATCGCTGGAGACAGTGCGGGAGTTCGGGTATGCGGATTTCCGCGACCGGCTTTCGTAACTAAGGCGCGTGGACATCCTGTCCACGCCGTGTCGACGGAACGTAGACACCCCTTTATGGGTGAAGCCCGGGTGAATTCGCCATGAACGGATCGGACGTCATTGACCATGGTCCGTTAGGGAAGCCATACCGGACCGAAAGATCATGCTGCTCCGCATTGCGTTCGTCCTCTTCACCTCGGCGTTCGTCTCGCTCATCGTCCTCGCGGATCGGGGACAGATCGGACATATCTGGGAGTTTGTTGGCATGGTTCCCCTTGGCGACAAGCTCGGCCACCTGGGTCTGGTCGGGACGCTGACCGTGCTGCTGAACCTGCAACTGAAGCGCCACAAGGCCGGCCCGCTGATGCTCGGCAGCTTGATCGTCCTCACCGGCATGATGCTGGAGGAAGGCAGCCAGCTCTTCATCCCGGTGCGAAGTTTCGATGCCTTCGATGCGCTGGCCAACCTGATTGGCGTGCTGTGCGGCGAGGGCTTGGTGAGGATGCTACCGGTCCGGCGCCACGCGATCGGTTAGGAAACCGGATCGGCGGTGACCTCGGCGGGGGGTGGTAGGCGCATTTGGGACGGGTGGATCCAGCCTGCCAGATCGATGGCCCCCACCTTGGGAGGACCGCCTCTCCTTTCATTCGAGAGCGGCGAAGAAATCGCCGCAGTCCAAAGGCGGCTGCGGATTGCTGGCACCGGGCAGATCGTTCGGAGCCTTTCCGCCAATGAAGACCTGCCAGACTTCGACGTTGATCTGTTTCCGGTTCAAGACCTTGTCGAAGGACACCACCAGCCCGTTCTTCGAATGCACGGTGGCGTGGCAGCGGGACCTTCCCTTGATCCATGCCAGCGCTTCGTCCCGGCTTTTGAAATGCTGCTGCCCCTCCTCAAGGACGCCGCGGGTGATAGGCCGCGCCGCGGGCATGGCAAGCGGCCGTGATGAAAGGCGTGGATTTCCGGGATTTCACGGCAGCCTCCCCCGCCCCGTCATTTCCCTTTCATTTTCCGGAAAAAGCCTTTTCTTCCCGCGCATGGTTCCGCCCGCCACCGACAAGGTCGCCAAGTCCAAGAAAGAAAACGCCTGGTCTCCCGCCCAGTCCGCCGAGCTCTACGGCGTGGACCAGTGGGGCCACGGCTTCTTCGGCGTGAACAAGAAGGGCCACATCACGGTCAAGCTGCAGGACGACAACGGTGGCTCCGACGTCTCGCTCTACGAGATCATCGAAGGCCTGCGCGACCGCGGCACCGACCTGCCGGTGCTGCTGCGCTTCCGCGACCTGCTGCACTCACGGATCCGCGAGCTGAACGAGTCTTTCCGCCAAGCGATCAAGGATACTGGCTACAAGGGGGTCTATCGCGGGGTTTATCCGATCAAGGTGAACCAGCAGCGACAGGTCATCGAGGAGATCTCCGAGTTCGGGAAGCAGTATCACTACGGCCTTGAGGCCGGCTCCAAGCCCGAGTTGATCGCCGCCCTGGCCCACATGCACGACACCGAGGCCTACATCGTCTGCAATGGCTACAAGGACGAGGAGTTCATCGACCTCGCCCTGCACGCCCAGAAGATGGGACTCAAGGTGATGTTGGTGCTGGAAATGCCGACCGAACTGGACCTCGTGCTCGAGCGCTCGCGCAAGCTCGGGGTGCTGCCGAATCTCGGCGTGCGCGTCCGGCTTTCCACCCGCGGTTCCGGCCACTGGGCGGAGAGCGCCGGCGACAAATCGGTCTTCGGCCTCAGCGCCTCCCAAGTCATCGAGGTCGTCGATCGCCTCAAGGAGGAAGGCTACCTCGGCTGCCTGCGCATGCTCCACTACCATCAGGGCAGCCAGATCCCGAACATCGCGGCGATCCGCGAAGGCGCGACCGAAGTCGCCCGGATGTACTGCGACCTCGTCAAGGAAGGCGCGCCCATGGGCGTGCTCGACATCGGCGGCGGCATGGCGGTCGATTACGATGGCTCGCACACCAATTTCCACTCCTCCTGCAACTACTCCATCCTCGAGTACTGCACCGACGTCATCGAGACGATCATGCAGATCTGCGACAAGGCCGGAGTGTCGCACCCGAACCTGATTTCGGAATCCGGCCGCGCGATCGTCGCCTACTACTCGGTGCTCGTCTTCAACGTGCTCGACGTCTCCACCGTCCAGACGACGGAGAAAGCCCCGCCAGTGCCGGAGCAGGCCCCGCAGAACCTCTTCAACCTGATCGCGGTCAACAAGGACCTCAGCAAGCGCAACCTCCAGGAGTGCTTCAACGACGCGATCTACTACCGCGACCAGGTCCGCGCCCAGTTCTTCTACGGTGCGGCGACGCTCCGTGAGCGCGGGCTGGCCGAGGCGTGGTTCTGGCACATCATGACGCGCATTTCCAAGCTCATCGTGGAGCTGGACATCGTGCCGGAGGACCTGCGCGAGCTTTCCGACACGCTGGTCGATTTCTACTACGGCAATTTCAGCTTGTTCCAGAGCCTGCCGGACTCTTGGGCGATCAAGCAGCTCTTCCCCATTCTGCCGATCCACCGCCTCGACGAGCGCCCGCGCCAGCGCGGGGTGATCGCCGACATCACCTGCGACTGCGACGGCAAGATCGACCGCTTCATCGACCGCGAGGACGAAAAGAAGGTCCTGCCGCTGCATGACATCAAGCCGGGCGAGCCCTACTACATCGCGACCTTCCTGGTCGGGGCCTATCAGGAGACGCTGGGCGACCTTCACAACCTGCTGGGTGATACCAACGTGGTCGGCGTCCACCTCGAAGACGGCAAGCCGGTCTATACCCACGAGGTCGAAGGCGACACCGTGGCGGACGTGCTCTCCTACGTGGAGTACGACCCGAAGGAGCTGGTCGGCCGTTTCCGGGCCTTCGCCGAAAAGGCCGTGGCCCAGGGCCGGATCTCGCCGAAAGAGCGCCGCGAGGTGCTCGACCTCTACCGCACCGGTCTGGCGGGCTATACCTACTTCGAAGGCTGAGCGCTTGCCCCCGGCGAAAGCGGCGGCTAACACCCGTGCATGCTGCCATCGATTCAAGCGCTGCTGGTGCTCCAGGACCGCGACCGCCGCCTGCGTTCCCTCGCCGAAGACCTCGCCAAGATCCCCAAGGACGAGACCCGCGCCAAGGACCGGCTGGCGGGCGACACCGCCGCCGTGGCCAAGGCCAAGGAGGCGCTGCAGGCGAACGAGATCGAGATCAAGAAGGTCGAGCTCGACGTGGGCACCCGGAAGACCACCATCGTCCGCCTCAAGACCCAGCAGTTCGAGACCCGCAAGAACGACGAGTTCACCGCGCTCGGCAATGAGATCGTCCGCTACGAGAACGAGGTGGACGGGCTGGAAACCAAGGAGCTCGAGCTGATGGAGCGCGCCGATGCCCTGCGCGCCACGCTTACCGAGGCCGAGGCCGCCCTTGCCAAGACCAAGAAGCTGGTGGACGAAGATCTGGTGATGCTCGCCGAGCGGAAGAAACGGCTCGAAGCGGAATCCGCCGAAGTCCAAGCCGAGCGCGACCGCTTGGCCGCCGATGCCCCCCCTGCCCAGCTCCCGCTTTACGAGCGCCTGCTCAAGATCAAGAACGGCGTCGCCATCGTGCCCGTCACCGCCGGCAAGTGCAGCGGTTGCCACATCAAGCTCGTGGCCTCCACCTTGGTGAAGGTGAAGTCGGGGGCGGAAGGCGTGCAGTGCGAAAGCTGCGGACGCCTTCTCTACGACGGCGAATGAATCAGTACGCGCCCGCGCCCGAGTAGAACATCTTGCGGCGCTCCTCGATCACCACCAACCAGTTCATCATCGTCACCGGCGGAAGTTCCGCCGGATGGGTGATGGGGCGCAGGTTGACGTCGATGTTGGCGGCAGCGGCATTGGTTTCGCTGGCCATCTTGAAGTCGAGCAAGTGCACGGGATTGATTCCCGAGCCATCGTCGCCCTTCAGGTGCCCGAGCTGGCCGGCGACCTCCACCTTGTAGGGATCGAAGTCCGCGCCGTAGCGCTTTTCCGGGGCGAACAACGAGGCGGGCGGATAGAATGGCGCCGGCAGTCCCGAGCCCGCGGGCGGGGTGGTCGAAACCACGTTGAAATCGTCACCGATGTAGAGCCGCAGGTTGGTGACCAGCGAGAACCCTTTGGTGAAAGCGGTCAGATCATCGCACTCGGTCATCAGCACGCCGTAGTCGCTGTCCGTGCAGGGAATGTTCGGCTTGTACGCCGGCATGTTGATGCCGGACGTCGTGTAATCGACGTTGATGACAAGCGAGTGGTTCACACTCAGGGCATCCGCGCCCAGCGAGGAAAGGAAGGCCTTGAAGCGCTCCGGATAGACCGCGATACAGGGCTTCACGCCTTGGAGCATCTTTACCTCGAAGGGATAGGTGGGGCGGAAGTAGCCGGATTTCACCGTTCCCACCAGTGGATCGCCGAAGGTCGCGTTGTCGAAGGTGATCGCGCCGGTGACCCCGGTCTTGAAGTAGTAGGAACCACCGGCACCGTAGGCGACGTCCACCAGTTGGGTGCCGAAATCGTAGGTCTGGCCTTCGGCGGCAATCTGAATGTAGCCGGTGGGGAGACCGGGGGCGACGCCAGTGGTCAGCGGAATGTCGATCGTCTGGAGGGCGCCGCCCTTGACATACTGGAAGCGCAGGGCCGTGGGCGTGCGATCGGTGGCACTCGCCACGCCGGTGATGTCGAGGCGCATCGCGCACTGGAGGGCGCCCACCGAGTAGTTGTTCCAAGTCGTCGGAGAAAGGACACTCGTTTCCGTGGCGTGGACGAAGCGGTCGAAGAAGTCCGCGCCGCGGTTGATCGAAACGAAGGACGCCCGGCCCGAATCCGACGCCAGTGCCACCGGCATGTAGGAGCCGGTGGTCACCTCGTATTTCTCGCGGACGCCCGGCGCGAACGGATCGCCGTCGATGGTATTGGCTCCAACCGTCACGTCGGTGCCGAGTTCCAAGCCGCGACGCGCCATCAGACGGTCCACGTGCATGCCGCTATCGACTTCGGCACGCGTCGAGTAAATCCCGCCCTCAATATTGGCGTGTTGCCATGGCGTGCCGTCGGCATGGGTGCCGATCTTGGTGAAAGCCTCGGCGGAAATGGCAAGCTGCGAGGGAATCTCGTAGATCGACAGGATGAAGTCCCGCTCGCCGATCTGGCTGTCGCCACGGGCGTAGCTCTTGAGCAGGTTGCCATGCTCGCCAAGGTGCAAGCTGAAGGCCCACCAGTTGCGCTTCGCCACGAAGAGCTGGCCCGGCGCGCAGTAGCCGAAGCGAATCTCCGGATAGGGGATCTTGTTGTGGCGCGGATATTCGGTCACGGACAGCGGCAGGCTGCTCTGTGCCAGATTCCCGTAAACCTTGGCGTTGCTGATGATGGGATAGACAGGGTCGCGGCTGGTGACGTTGCTGTTGGCCGTTTCCAAGGGCGCCGGGTATCCTGAACCAAGCGACCGTCCGATACCGGGCGAAACGATGCCGCTCTCAGGATCGATGGCATCGAAGACCCGTTCCAAGTCCGTGCTCAAGACGGCCACGTCTCCCGAGTTGGCTACGACCGCCTTCGAGCCCCCGACTTGGGCGGCCAAGGTCGGTGAAATCGACGTCCGTGCCCCGGCCTGGTCCAGGGCTTCCGAAAAGATGTTCCTCCAGCGCAACGAATCGCGCAGGGTTCCGGAAGTATTGGAACCGCTCTGCATGGCGCGCATCGCCCGGTTGGGGACGATGTTCACGATCCCGCGCAGAATCGCGTCTTCCTTCTCGGCGTAGTCCACCCGCAGTTGGGTCTCCTTCTGGACGGTCTGCGAGGCCCCGGCGTACTTGTAGGCGCTCATGGTCAGCACGGTCAGCAACGCTCCGACCGACAGGACCATGACGTAGGACACATATCCCCGGCTCCCGGAACGGATTGGAAATCGCGATTTCATAGCTGCATGGCTCCCGAATAGATCACTTCTTCGCCGTTGGGGCCGCTCACGCGGACCCGCAGGATCCCCTGTTCGATCGAAAAACGGACATTGGTCGGGCTCTTGGATAACGCCCAAGACGGGCTGCCGAGCACCCCCGAGGTATTCACCATCCGGTAGTAGAGTCCGCTGCCCGTTCCCGGATCCTCGAAGGACAGCACCGAGGCGCGGAAGGTGCCATTCGGCTCCTTGAAACGAAGCATGATGACTGGAGCGTCATCCATCACCTGGGCCCGTCCGGCGACCAGATCGTCCACGCTCGCGTAGAGCCGGTAGCTGTCGGCATTGCCGATGATCTTGACCAGGTAGTTGTTGAGCATCGGAGCCTCCGTCACCAGGAAGCTCTGGGCGCGGAAGATCTTGAGGAACGCCAGTTGCTGGTTCACCAGCGACATCACCAGCGCGGAGATGATGATCCCGACGCCCATGGCGAGCGTCAACTCAAGCAAGGTGTACCCGCGACCGCGGGGTTTCCGGATCGGAGCTTTCATTGCGAGCGAACGACGGTGCGGGATTTCAAATAGGTGCGTCCACCCAGGTCGTAGCGGATGACGCTTTGGAAGCGCCAAACCTCCATCCCGGCGGGATTGGTCACCGCCGTGCCGGAGCCGCCCTTGGCGGGCAGGTTATTGGAGTCGGGATAACGCGTCCGCGTCACCGTGCCGGTGATCGGCTGGCCGCCCGGCAGCTTGCCGAGCACCACGGAAGTTTGGGCGATGCTCGGCTGGGCCGGCCACTGCGACTGCGCGCCGGTCAGCTCGTCGAAGGGCAAACGTTGCGCCGTGGCCTTCTCGAAGGTCAAATAGGCATCCGTGATCGACTGCTGGAGCGTCCACTGGCGCGGGGCGGTGACATTGAGCGAAAGCTTCAAGAGCGTCAGCCCGAGCACCCCCAGCAGGGTCATCGAAATGGCGGCCTCCACGAGCATGGAACCACCCTTCCAGCCTGCGGGCTTGCGGCGGCGGCGGAAAAGAGGGAAACCCCGGCCATGCGAGCTTTCGTCCGTTGCCTTGTGATCGCCCTCCTCGGCGGGGCACACTTGCACGCCCAAGCAGTCCTGGAACCGCCGTTCGGCCTGCGCTGGGGAGATACCCCCGAAAAGTTGATTGATTGGGCTTCCCGACATTCCTTGGACGTTAACATTTCGCTGCCCGGAGATCAACCCGCGCTTCGCGTCGTCAGAATCTCCCCGCGCCAAGGCAATCTCCCCGGTGCTGCGGCCCAAGCGCTGGAAGGTCGTTTTCACAGCGGCCGGCTCTTCGAGGTCACCGTCCACTACCGCGACCCGGCGGCGAAAGCCGAGGAAATGGAGTCCCGCTTCAACAAGCTGAAAAAGGAACTGACCGGGGAATACGGCGCGCTTTCCGCCAACCGCCAGGACCGGAGCATCAAGGAGCAGTTCGCGACGCGGACCCTGTCCTTTCATCGTGAACCGGTGAAAGGCCTGTTCCTGTTGCTGGCCTACACCGAGATCGAGGACCAGATGCGGAAGACCCGCGAGGCGACCTTCTCGCTCCTCTACCGGAACGACAACCTCCGGCAGGATCTCGAAAAACTCGCCGTCCCCGGCGGGCAAATGCCCGGCGGGACCGGGAAGTGATGGAGGCGGAAGGACCATGGCGACAATGGACTTTGTCCGCGAGGCGGAGTGAACGATTTCAGTCGGCGATCGTCGTCACCGAGCCGTTCATCTGGAGAATCCGGTCGAGCGTGAAGGTCACGTAGGCGAGACGGTCCAAGCCGAACGGCGTCTTGGTGATGACCTCCATGGTCCACTGGCCATCCTCGTCGAACGAGTCGTCATAGTCGGTCACCGCAAGGATGCGGCTCTGCGGCACGGTGTCGTTGATCACGATCGAGGAGCCGGGAACGATCTTGCCCGTGGTGCCGAGTTGCGGCGCGCCCTTGTAGACCTGGGCATACGTGTGGCTGTCCGGATACAGGTCGTTGAGCGTGATGGTCAGCGCGGGAACCTTGAAGCGAATGAGCTGGTTGTCGGTGATACCCGCCAAGGCGCCGTCCGCCACCGGCCAGATCTGGATGAACTGCGATCCAAGCTGGGACGGCTGGACGGTGTACTTGTTGCCACTCGTGGAGTCCGTCCGCTCGTCGAGCAGCGAGAAGAGCGAGAAACGCTCTTCACCCCGCACCTTGGCGCGGTCAGCCCCCGGCACCTCGTTGATCGCGAAGGTCAGGGTGCTGGAGCCGTTCGCCTCGATGTAGTTCTGTGACAACAGCGTCGCCAGGGAGCGATCAAGGTTCATGCCCGTGCCGCCGGCACCATAGGACTGCACGTGACGGAGGAAATTGACCTTCTTCGACGCCTCCGGGTCGGTGGCACCGCTCAGCAGGCCAGAGACGGTCAAATCCACGAAGAACGGACGGTCGGCGCGGGTGCGGGGAACGATGTCGTAAGGATCTTCCGAACGGATCACCACGCCGCCGATCGGCACGTACGATCCGACGTAACGCGAATCCAGGACGTATTCCGCGGCCGTGACCGTGTTGATCGACCAGAGTTCGAATTGCGCGCCGCCCGGATTGATGGCGAGAGCCGACTGGCTTTCGCCGGCGGCGGCCACGGTCATGTCCCATTCGACTCCGGACGGGAGCTGCTTCTGGCGGATGAAGTTGGTGTAGCCGCCGTTGGTCTGGCCGTGCGACCAAGTGATGGACGCCAGGAGGCAAGCGAGGAGAGTTCCAATGGATTTCATGGCTTCTTGAGGGTCGCGGTTTCGACGGGAGCTTTGAGAGGCAACACGGAGATCGGACCGCTCTGATAGGTGGCGACCACGACGCTCGTGCTTTTTTGAATGCGCTTGAGAAGATCCTCGGCGAGCGGCTGATTGCCTTCGGCCTGGACGCGGGTGACCTCGACGGTCGTGATCCAACTGCGGTTCATCGCGTAGAATTCCGCCCACGTCTGGATCTTCGATCCCGGCTGGAGCTTGATGCGATCCGCAAGCGCCGCGGGAATGTGGAGGATCGCGCGCTTGGGCACGATCGTGGCACGCCCGGAGTAGGACATGAAGTCGGAGCGGCTAACAAGGCTCTCCGCCTTCGCCTTGGTGGGATCCTGACCTTCGGCGGGCTTGAAGTCCGAGAGCGGGCCCTTGTTGCTGGCCACACGCAGCTTTTCCGAAAGCTGGTCGTGCGTGGCGACATCGCGCATGGCGGCTTTCTGCTGGGCCATCGCCGGGCTGGCGAGGAGCAGGCAGGCGGCCCCGCGGACGAGGATGAGGGAGGCGACAGTTTTCATGGTATTCCCAAGTCCGGGGTTCAGCGCATTTCGTCATCGACGCCACCCGAGGGATCGACGGCACCGTTCGGTCCGCCGCTGCCTTGGCCGGGGTTGGACACGTCCACGCCGTCGAGGTTGTTGCCGTGGCCGTTGTTGGGGTGCTTGCGGCTGAGGGTCACCAGTACCACCTGGTCCTGATAGTCGAAGCAGGGCGAGCTGTGGTTGGTCTGGGCAAGCTCCATCACCAGCAACACGCTCAGCGGGCCGATCTTCACCTTCATCGAGGAGTCGATGTAGGGCTTCAGGTAGCTGGCCAGCGCCGCCTGTCCTTGGAACTTGGTGCTGGCGGGAAAGGTATCTCCATTCACGAGGGCGACCACTTGGAGATTGGAGCTCCGGGTGGTGTAGAAGGGCGTCCACGCACCATTGAAGACGTAGCGACCTCCGAAATCGACGGTCTGACCCGCGCGGAGCTTCTTGATGTAGAGCTTCTGCGAGGAGTTCACGTCGTCCTGCGTGCCGTAGAACAACTGGTCGTAGGCGCCGCCATCCAGGCTCACCCGCAAGTCGGTGGGAGGCTTGGTGGAGGTGTTGCTGCGGCAATCCGTGGGGCCGCTGCCGATGATCTGGACCGTCACGTAGCTGTCCGTCGTCGGAATGATGGTGCCCGGCGGGTTCACCACGGCCAATTCCTCGGCGCCGTCGCTATTGCCGCTTCCGCTTCCGCTGCCGCTGCTGCCGGTCTGGCCGCTGCCGACACGGGCGGGGTGCATGATGGCCCAGGTGAGCGTCGGCTTGGTGCCGGTTTGCACCACGGTCGGGAAGGCGGTCATCACGCCGACCGGAGCCAGCGGATCAGCGGTGGAGTCCTGTGCCTGGGCGGCACCGGAGACAAATGCGCACGTGGCGATAGAAGCGGCCGCAAGGGCAGCCAGTCGGCTGGTTTTCATGGCTGGTTTTGGGTGAACAGTGAGTGTGGACTACCTCCCCCGCTCTTCTTGCTCCGCGGCCGTGGGACTGGCCTTGGGAAGAGGGACCCGGCGAGGGTGCCGGGCACGGGACGGCCACAAAGTGGAGCCGGACCGTGCCCGCTCGGGACAGAGTCCCTCGCCGGGTCTCCGGAGAAGCGATCGGGATGTAATCGCCTCTCCGGACGGAATCAGTTGATGTAAGGGGACGACCGGAGTCGTCTTCGGGTGTGTGTCGGGTGTGGGAACAGCAATCGTCAGATTGCGGGTGATCTTGTTCAGCGTCGCGGCAGGCCGTCGTCCCAGCCGGCCCAAGGCCCGTGCGGGACATCGCGGGATTCGACGAAACGCCATTGGACGCGGTCGCCGCTGCGGAAGCCGAGGTAATCCCGGACGGCCGGGCTCAGGTCGATGCCTGCCCCTTGGTTGCGATTGCCGCGCGGATCCTCATTGCCGAAAACATACTGCCAGTGGTCTACCTCGAAGGGACCGACATCTTCCCACTGGGCGTAACAAACCTTGCCCTTGTAGTGAATCGCGAGCCAGCGGCCCTTGCAGACGGAAATCCCGTCGCCGCGATAATCGCGCCAAAACCACGGAATCACCTTCGATGCCTCCGGGCGATGGCCGCCACCCTTGGCGACGTCATTGTAGGGCAGCGCGATGTAGAAAGGATTCAGCTTGGGAACGAAGCTGGCCGGCAGGTAGCCCTTGCGGCGGTCGGGGTCGTCGTAGCCGCCGAAATTCTCCTGCCAGTTCATGTCCCAGGAACTCATCGTGTTGGGCACCGGGTTGTTCTCGGTCGGCTGCTCGCCGATCCAGAACACCGTGCCCACCACATTGCCACGCCAGCCGCGGAAACCACGGAAGCCGGCATCCGGCTTTTCGATGACCAGGCGGGCCTTGTCCGGAACCCCGAACGGATTGCTCAGCCCCGGCAATGCCTCGCGGCGATTCTCAAGCAGGGCCCCATGCACCGCCTCGAGGCGATCGCCGAGCAGCGATGCCCCCTCCGCCACCGGCAGGAGTGCCGGTGCCACAGACGCAAGGAGGAGGAGCAAGCGTGGCTTCATGAGTGTTTTATTTAAAAACCCTCGTCCCTTCCGGGACTCTTCGCCGCGCATTATGGACAATCAGGAAAACCGAACAAGAAATTTCTAGCGAAAATTTGAACGGATTGAAATCCACTTTGTCTCAGGAACTTTCACGGGGGCAAATTCCGTGATCGCGTTAGCTGAAAACTTTTCAGGACAGGCTCTCAAAGCCCGCCACTGCGAGTTCCGCGCCGATCCCGACGTCATTCCCCCGCCCCGCATGAGGAGCGTTGGCGGGGAAATGGCGCGGAACGATCGAACTCATGGACTCCGTCAGAGAAGCAGGACGAAAGGCCTCAAACAATGAAATTTTCAGGTATTTTGAATAACTGATATCCCGGAGGATATTCCGCCACAAAATTTCAAAAACCACTGGATTTCGCTCCGGAAAAGCGCCGTTCCAGCTCCCTCATGGAGAATTCGCTGAGGGTCGGCCGGCCGTCCGGAGCGCAATACGGAAGTTCGCAGCGAAACAGCACGTCGAGCAGGCGCAGGGCTTCTTGCGGCCGGGGCGACTCCGCCAGCGCCGCCCGGCGGGCGAGCAATTTGGCAAGGTGATCGAAGGCCACCCGGCTGCCGGGAAGCTGGCCGCCGGCCAACTCGTCGATCAGGCCGGCGAGGAAGGAGCGGACATCGGCGAGCTTGAGGAAATCCGGCAGCGAGCCGACCCGCAAGGTGCCGGAGCCAAAGTCTTCCAACTCGATGCCGGCCTTGGCGAACTCGTCGCGATGGCGCAGCGCCAGCTCGCATTCGCGGGGGCCGGGCTCCAGCAGCACGGGCACCAGCAGGGTCTGGCTCTCCACGCCGCGCCCGTCGGCATCGTGCAACCAGCGCTCGTAGAGGATGCGCTCCCGTGCCGCGCGCGGATCGAGCAGAACCAAGCCGTCTTCCGACTCCAGAATGGCAAAGCGGTCATGAAGCGTGCCGACGTAGCGGAACGGCGGCGCTTTCGACGCCGGCTCCAGTTCCAGCGCGGCTACCGGCGCGGCGGGTGCCATCACTTCGAACACCCGCTGCACCGGCAAGCTGGCCGGCCACTCGCGCGGCGTGCTCGCAGGCCTTGGTGAAGAAAGCTCCCCTGTCGGCGCGTGATGGATGGGCCGCTCGTCCACTTGCCGGACTGGACCGACCGGTGTCGCCTTGAAAACTGCTCGCCTCGCCGCCTCGGCCTGGGCCAAGCCCCCGCGGACCGCCTCGGTCAGCACGTCGCGCAACTCATGGGGCCGGTGCAGGCGGATCTCGCGCTTGGCGGGATGGACGTTCACATCGACCAGCGACGGCTCCATGTCGATCCACAGCCACGCGGCCGGATGGAGGCCATCGGCCAGCGCGCCGCGAAACCCTTCGGCGAGACCGCGGGAAATCGCGCCGTCTTCCACCGGCCGGCCATTCAGGAAAACGCACTGATGCCGGCGCCCTTTGCGCGCGTGGAGGGCTGGCAGCACGAAGCCCTCCACCGACACGCCATTGCCATGGGTGAGCGGCAGCAAGATCAATTCGCGCCCCAGCTCGGTGCCAGTCATCCAGCGCACGCGATCGAGCCGCGACATCCCCGCCGGCAGGTCAAAGACCTCGCGCTCGTCCTTGCGAAATCGGAACCGCACCCCGGCGGAGGCGAGCGCGTGCATCCGGAGCTGGTGCTCCACGTGAGCCGCCTCGGTGCTTTCCGCGCGGAGGAATTTCCGGCGGGCAGGCACGTTGAAAAAGAGGTCCTTCACCTCGACGGTCGTGCCCGGCGCGCAGCCGGCTTCGCGCACGTCGCGCATCACTCCCCCTTCCACCGCAATTTCGGTGCCAGCCACCGCCTGCGGCTCGCGGGTGATCAACCGGAACCTCGACACACTGGCGATGCTCGGCACCGCCTCGCCGCGGAAACCCAGCGTGCGGATCGACGCCAGCCCGGCGGAATCGGCGAGCTTGCTGGTGGCGTGGCGCTCCAGGCTCAGCAGCGCATCGTCGCGCGACATCCCCGAGCCGTCGTCGATCACCCGCAGCAACGCGGCTCCGCCACGGCGAATCTCGACCAGAATCTCCCCCGCTCCAGCGTCCAGGCTGTTCTCGACCAGTTCCTTGACCGCACTGGCCGGCCGCTCCACCACCTCCCCCGCCGCCACTTGGCTGGCGAGGATTTCGGGCAGGATGCGGATGCGGGGCACCGGGCGAGCGTGGGGTTTCGTGGCGAAAGTTCCAAGGCGAAGAATATCGCCCGCACGCTCCGGGTGCGGAACGCAGCGGTTCTGGCGGAAATTGGAGACCCTCAGGCGCCTCCCCCAGCCGCACCCGGAGAGTGCGGACCACTTTGGCTCTTGCGTCTTGAACTGTTGCGTCTTGTCTTTCTCGCAGATGATCACGGTGACCGACAAGGCCGCGGGCGAGCTGAGGGCATTGCTGGAGCGCAAGGGGGCGACCCCCGAAAGCGGGCTGCGCCTTGCGGTCCGCAAGGGCGGCTGCGCGGGCTGGCAGTATGTCATGGAAATCGCCGCGCCAGAGGAGGGCGACACCATCGTGGAGGTCCCCGGCACCCGGGTGATCGTGGCCGCCGACAGCGCCGGCAAGCTGCAAGGTTGCCGGATCGACTACTGCGACGACCTCAACGACGCCGGTTTCCGCATCGACAATCCGAATGCCGCCCGTTCCTGCGGTTGCGGCACTTCATTCGAGACCGCCCACGAGCCGACGCCCGAGCCCGAGGAGTGCCGCTAATGCCGCGCGACAAGCAGCCGCCGCCGAAGAAAAAGCGCCAGCCGGCTTATTACTGGTGGGCCTTGGCCAATGTCGTGGCGCTGTGTCTCGCCGTCCTGAGCTGGTTGCTCTGCCTGCATGTCTTCCAGCATCCGGAAATCCCGAGGAACTACGAAATCCTGCGCAAGCTGCATCGCGTCGAGCCGCCAAAACCTTTGCCCGCGATGGAAGCGCCGGCCGGTGAATCCGCCGACCCGCGCGCCTTCTACCGCCGCTACGCCGGACTTACCGACGACAACCTGCGCACCTTCAACGCGGCGCTGATGCGGAACTACCTGTGGAACCTCAAGGAACCCAACCTGATCCAGTACGCGGAGGGCGACTATCGGGTCCAGCAGGTCCGCGAACTCGGCCCCGACGACTTGTTCCATCCCGGCTTCGCCGTGCGAGCGCAGGCGATGATCGCGCCGGATGAATTCACCAAGCCCGCCCCGTGGCCGGTGGTCATCGAGTATCTTTTCCCGACCGACAGCAAGCAGGCGGCAGCCTGGTTTGCCGCGGGAGACCCGCTTACAGTCTCCAAGTACCCCAACTGCGCCATGCTCTTGCACGTGGCGAAAGTCGCCGGCGAGGACACGCCGGTCATGGTAATGACCGTGGTCCCGATCGCGTTCGACGCCTTTGAAGTGGACAAGGGCCGGAA
>CBKZPU010000077.1:0-23037 GCA_966696705.1 uncultured Verrucomicrobiaceae bacterium
TGACCGAGACATTGTCGAAGGTCGCGGTGCCGAGCGCGGCGTTGTTGTGGCTGGTGACCGCGAGGCCGACCGAGACCGTGCTGCCCATGGTCAATGTCGTGGTTCCCACCTGCGTCCACGTGCTGCCATTGGCCGAGACATAGGCGGTGACCAGCGTGCCGCTGCGGGTGAGGCGCACCCAATTGTCCGGTGCGGCATTGAGTGCGGGACCGGCGGTCGATGACGTGCTGCCGGCGGCCGTGCCGCGCCATTGGAAGGTGAAGCCATTGGATGGCGTGATGGCGACGAAGGCATTGACCGCGCCGCTGCCGCTGCCATCGCGGATCATCACGCCGGCCTTGGCCCATGGGTCGGTATTGGTCTGCGAGGTGACGCGGGCGCGGATCTCGCCATCGCCGGCGAGCGATTGGGAAACGTGGTGGAACGCGTCGGCAGTGCCCCCGATATCAGCGCCGGATCCCTTCACCGTGAAGACACCCGCGCTGTAGCCGGTGGTGCCGGGAAGGCCGGGCGCACCGATGTCCGCGGCACCCCAGGGCGCGGGCGGCGGGGCGAGCGTGGTCGCGGAGGCTTCGCTGGAGTTTCCGCTCTCGCCAACCGCATTGAGCGCGGAGACCACGTAGTAGTAGGTGGTGCCGGCGTTCAGTCCGGTATCGGCAAAGCTGGTGCCGGTGATCGAGGGGGCCACGGTCGAGTAAGAGCCGCCGCTGGTGGTGGCGCGCTTCACATGGTAGGCGGTGGCACCTGCCACGGCGCTCCAGCTCAGATCGATCTGGCTGGTGGAAGCGGCGCTGGCCACGAGACCCGTCGGACTGCCAGGCAGCTGGCCGGCGGGCTGGCTGTAGAGAAGCTGGCCCACCGTGAGCGCCGAGTTTGAAAGCCGCACGTCATCGATGTGGCCGAAGAAGCGGTCGGTGTGGCTGCCATTGTACAAGCCGCGGCCGATGGTGATCACGCCGGCGTCCCAGCCGGAGCCATCTCCAGTGCCAGTGGAGAGCGCGGGATTGGTGCTGGCGGAAATGTCGAGCGTGCCCACCAGCGTGTAGTTCGCATCGCCATTGGTGAGGTTCTTCACGTGGAGCGAGAGCGTGTCGCCATCCGAGGTGGCGGCCACCGCGTGCCACTTGGCGTCCTGCAGCGTATTGGCGGCGGAAACGAGGTCCCACTTGTTGCCCGCGGCGTCCGCGAAGAGGAAGCGCAGCCCGCCATCGGGGAGGACGGTGAAATAGATGGCCGCCAGCGCGGGCTCCGCGGCGATAGCGCCCTGGCTATCGCGACCGATGAAGGTCTGGTAGCCATTGGTGGCATCGTCCGGGCGAATGGCCGCCTCGATGGTCCACTGCGTGGGACTCCAATCGGTCAGCGAAGTGCCGGTCGCGGAGATCGCGGGGAAACCGTTCGCATTCTGGATGCTGAGGGTATTGGCGGCGGCGGTCTGCGGCGTGGTCGAGGACGGGACTTGCGGGCGATACCAATGCCAGCCGCCGGCCCAGACCGAGAGGTGATTGGCGTTGCCGGATTGATCGATGATGCTGCCTTCATACAGGCCGGAGCTCGTGCGCGCGTATGGCACGTGGGTGTCCGCCATGCCTTCCTCGAAGGTCCAGTAAGCCGCCACCGTGCCGGACGTGGCCGCGGACTTGGCTTCCAGATTCGCGTGGAAGATGTAGTCGCCCGTCAGCGGGGTGACGCCGGTGCCGATCGTGCCGGCGGTATTGCCACGATAGGCGGTGCCCCCCGCGTGGCTGCCGGTGCGGGAGCTATTCAGCTCGAAGTACGGATCGCCGCTGAGCGGCGCCACCTCGAAGTAGTAGGTGGTATTCGGCGCGAGCTGGACGCCCATGCCGGAGACATTGAAGGTGAGATAGCGGCCGCTGCCGGTATTGCCGGCGCCGGTGAGGGTGCCGCCATCGTAGGCCGCGGAGTAGTTCAAAAGCGGCGTCTTGGTGGTGCCGCTGATCGTGCCGATCTGGAATTCCCACTGGTCGCCGGGCTGGACGTCATAGTAGGTCCCGTTGTTGGTGAGGACCGGCCAGTTCACGTGCTGGAAGGTGAAGGACTGGAGGAAGTAGCCTTGTGGATGCGAGCCGGTGGTGAAGGTCTGCCCTTTGCTCGTGCGGTTCTCCGCGACGTAGGTGGACTCGTCGTTGTCGCCGGAGGAGGTCGTGCCGTCGATGGTGTCGGGCTCGCCGATATTACTAGCGAAATAGTAGATGTCATCCGCATCGGTGGCCGGGGCGGTGTCGCTGGCGGTGACGGGTGCCGCCTGCGGGGCGAAGACCTCGATGTGCAGCGTGGCATCCGAGCTCGCGCCGGATGGATCCGTGACGCGGACGATGAAGGTATTGTCGCCATGGTCGGCCGCGCCTGGCTGGCCGGAGAGGGTTCCGTCCGATGCGACGTTCAACCACGACGGACCGTGGAGCTTGGTGAAGGTGAGCGGATTCGAGTCCGCATCACTGGCAAACGCCGCGATCGTCTGGCCGGTGTAGGCTTGCAGGAAATTGGCGTCCGGCAGGGTGATGTCGAACGAGGAAAACACCGGCGCCTGGTTCGCGCTCTGGCCCCACAGCGACCAAACCTCGGAGCCATCGAGCGCCTTGCCATACACGCGGAAGTCATCGACGCGGCCATTGAAGAGCGGGTCGGCGAACTGGCTCTTGCCGATGTAGTTGTTGGTCGCCGGGAAATCGGCCGGCGCGGTTTGAAGGTCGAAGGCCGATCCGGCGGCCTGGCCATTGACGTAAAGCGTCATGTAGTTGCCGCGCAGCGTGGCCGCGAGATGGACCCACTGGCCGGTGGCCAAGGCGGGGGCATTGACCTGATACTCCACGTCCTTGCCGTTGATCGGGTCCTTGAGCGCGAGACGCAGTCCGCCGCCGCCGGCCTTCGGCGTGAGGAAGAGATACTGGAGGGTGCCGGTGCCGAAGTCGAAGACGCGCTGCCAATCCCCGCCGCCGTCCCAATTGACCCATGTGGCGATGGTGAGATCGGCGGTGCGTCCGATCGCGTCGGGCAGATCGATGTAATCGTTGATGCCATCCAGATCGACGGCCTGGCCGGTCTTGCCGGTGGTGTAGAGGGGCGAGCCGAAGGCGGTGCCATGATTGCCATTCAGGCTGTCGTTCGCATTGCCATCGAGCGCCCACTGGCCGAGTTGGGGAGTGGCATGCACCCAGAGCTGGCGGGCGCGGCTATGGAGCGTTTCACCGCCGCCGGTCGCGGCACAGTGGTAGCTGCCGGCGTCGGCCGCTTCCGCATTGGCGATCCGCAGGGTGGCGGTGTCCGCGCCGGAAATATCGCCGCCATTGGTGAGGGCGACGCCGTTCTTGTGCCACTGCCACGCGTAAGCGACGGGCGACTCGACCTGGAAGACCGCGGTCTCACCGGCCACCACCGCTTCATGGCGCGCTTCGCGGGTGTATGAGAGGATGCCCATGTCGGCGCGGATGCCGGCCATGATGCGGGTATGCCAGAATCGCTGGATGTAGCCGTCTTCGTTGTCGAAGTTGAAGCCGCCGGGCCAGATCGCATGGCCGTCGCCGTGCAGGCCATCGGCATAGTCGTTGTAGGTATCGGCCTGTGCCTGGTTGCCATACTTGCCCTTCCAGACGCCGCCGGAGACGAGGCTCGAGTAGGCGCCGGTGGTGCCCATGCCGAAGGTGTGCGCCGCTTCATGGAAGACGACGCGCTCGTTGCGGCTGCCGCCGTAGCCCATGTAGCCGTCGTAGTTGGCCTCCGCGGTGGGGATGCCGGGGTTGTAGTAAACGTTCCAGTGTTTGTTGAATGACCCGTGCTGGTTGTAAAATGCCGCGGCGACGGCGACGGAGTTCGCGACCTGCTGCGCCTCGCCCGAGGACGCCGGATCAAACTGGAGCGTGTAGGTGATGTCGCCGCGTGCCGCTGGAACCGCCGCGGCGGCGGAAAGCGAGAGCGCGAGCAGACGAGCCTGCGGCAACCACCGTGCGGAGCGGCTGAACGGGGATTTCATGGGGTTTTCGGCTTGGGTTGGAATCCGGCGCGCGAGGGGTTTTCAAAATGCACGCCGGGGCACTCGCTTGCTGAAGGACGAGGACCCTAACTGATGAGCGGATTCTCTGGCGGAAACCCGACACCGTGAGACGCGGACGCGGATTTTTCCGCACGGGCGCGGCAAAGCGGCTCTGAAGAAGACGGCGCGGCAAGCCCCCGCGGCCTAACCGGCCGGAGCCTGCGAGGCGCGCCCCCTTGAAATACGCAGGGGCACTTCACCGCTTGGATGAAGTGCCCAGCCCGCTGCTGCCGCCGTTTGGGTTCTCGGGTTTTTGGAGTCCGGAAGCAGTGCGCGCCAGATGCTGGTGTCGCGGCTATCATCGCACGACTTCACGGACACGCAAGCGACACATGCTCCGATGGATGGAGGGGGCGATGCCGCGTTCGATCACGGCAACCCGTCAGGTGGCAGCTTGGCCAAGCTGGCATGCCAGGAATCCAACAGCGCGATGGATTGCCCCTCGCGATGCGTCGCGGAAGCGGATGGGTTGCTGAAGTCCACTGGAGAAATCGACGCGCGCTTCGCCCTCGACTCCGGAACCCAACAAACCCATGAAACCCAACCTGTGCATCCGGCCCCTGGTGGCCGCGCTGATCCCGATCGCTTGCGCGCCGCAGGCGAACGCCGCCGAGTTCCTCATCCCCGCCGGCAACGGGAACAACTCGACCGATAACGCCCCGGTCATCAACGGAATCATCGCGAACCTCCCTCCCGAGGGCGGCGTGATCGTGATCCCCGCCGGCGAGTTCCTCATTCGGTCGCCCATCGACCTCGCCGGAAAGAACAACGTCACGATCCGCGGGATCAACTACGGGCAACGTAGTAATGACGATGTCGCGGTGGCGGGCGTGAGCGCGCCGCCGGCATGCGGCAGCAAGATCATCCTGGGCCCCGGCGTCGGCCAAGGCATCCGCGCCGCCAATGGCTCGCCCGCGATCAGCGGCCTGATCATCCGCGACCTCGCGTTCCAAGGGGGCGATGGCCCCGGCTTCCAGACCGGCATTTCGATCGACTGTCCCAACAGCGGAACGCGGGTCATGGACGTGAGCTGCATCAATCTCGAGGAAGGCGCCTTCATCCGTGCCGCCGACCACGCGGTGATCGAGGATTGCTGGCTGGCCGAGTGCCGGTCGCCGCTCTTCTTGCTGACGGGCAGCGACAACCGGGTGGCCGACAGCAGCTTCGGCGGCCAGCCGCAGGGCATCGCCTGCAAGTTCGAAGGGCAGCAGCGGCTGATGTTCACCGGCAACGGGATCTTCGCCGATGGCCATACCGGCATCCTCCTCAAGACCTGCGACAACTGCAACGTGAGCCACAACACCGTGACCGGATGGTTCACCGGCCTGGTGCAGGTCGAGGGAAACATGAACACGCTCGTGAACAACAACATCACCGGCGTGCTCGACAAGCAGGGCAACTGGCCGGCGGACCCGCAGGGGCGCGACGACCAGTTCGGCCTGGTCCGGGTGACCGGGAACGACAACCTCGTCGCCTCCTCGGTCGTGATGTCGTGGCAGCCGGTGAACCACGTGCGGATCCGCAATCACTCGGGCGACCGGAATGTCTTCCGCAATCTCTACATCGCGGCCAATGCCAGCACCCGGAAGATCTTCGTGAACGCCGCCGCGACGACCGCCACGCGCATCACCCACTGCGGCTGGCAGACCGACATCGACCTCAATGGCTCCGCCACCGCCACCGTCACCTACGATCCCTGATGCCTTCTGTTAGAACGAACGAAAACCCCGCATCGAACCCGACTCCCATCCAAACCCAACCCAACCCAACCCGAAAAACAAAACCCATGAAACGCATCTTTTCCGGCCTGTTGGCCCTCGCTATCACCTGTCTCGCCGGCCATGCCCAGACCAACGGCGAATACAACATCAACGACTACGGCGCCAACCCCGATGGCGTGACGGACAATGCGGCGGTCTTCGCCACGGTGATGAACCTGATCCCCGCCAAGGGGGGCAGCATCGTGATCCCGAACGGGACCTTCCGCGTGAACTCGCCCATCCAAGTGACCAAGAGCTACGTGACCCTCCGCGGGATGGGACCGGGCAGCGTCATCCGCGTCGCGGGCGGGGCCTCGCAAGGCATCCTCGCGCCGCAGGACACGAGCTCGCGGATCAGCGGGCTCACCGTGCGCGACCTGAAGATCGAGGGCTTCGATTGGAACACCTACCGCACCGGCCTCTCGGTGGACCGCGCCAATGACGGGCTCTTCATCACCAACGTGACGTGCTTCAACATGAACCGTGGCTTCTTCGTCCGCGATTGCGACGCGGGACGGATCGTGGCGAACCGGGTGACGCAGTGCGAAAGCTCGCTGTTCATGACCGGCGGCTTCAGCGCGGTGGTGACGCGGAACACCTTCAGCGGATACAGCGGCGGCATCGCGGTGGAGCTGGAGAATCTGGACCGGAACGAATTCACCGGGAATGTGATCTCGCCGGACGGGAAGACGTCCTTGAAGCTGAACAACGCGCATTCGTGCAACGTTTCCGGCAACACGATCACGACGTACTTCACCGGCTGCATCGAGATCACCGGGAACATGAACATCTTCTCGGCGAACAACATCTCGGCGGTGCTCGTGAACGGGAACTGGCTGTCCGATCCGGCCGGTCGCAATGGCACCCACGGGCTGGTGCGGATCGCGGGCAATGACAACGTCTTCACGAGCAGCAGCATCTTCTCGTGGCAACCGGTCAATGACACCCGCGTGCACGTCGTGAGCGGCGACCGCAACGTGCTGCGCGACCTGTGGATCGGCGCGAACGGCAGCAACAAGAAGATCAACGTGGCGCCGGCCACGACTTGGGCGCGCATCACGCATTGCGGTTGGGCGGTGGAAACCCAACTCAATGGCAATGCCACCGCGCGGGTGACGTACGACCCGTGAGGGACCATCGAACCCGCCCGGCGTGCATTGCGGTTGGGCGGGGAAACCCAACTCAATGGCAATGCCACCGCGCGGGTGACATACGATCCGTGAGGGATCGCTGCCCCCCCGGCGTGCATTGCGGTTGGGCGCTGGAAACCCAGCTCAATGGCAATGCCACCGCACGGGTGACGTACGATCCGTGAGGATCGATCGATCCCGCCCGGCGGGACAAGACAACCAAGCAGGGTGGAGCGATCCGCCCTGCTCTTTTTTGGCTCTCCGTCAGGCTTACCGGAGGGATTGAGATGCAGCGCACCCACAATCTTCAGGCGAATCCCCTCTCCAAGCCCCGGCGTCATTCTTCAGCCCCAACGGGGCGCAATCCCTCAGCCCCGCCCAACGGGCGGGGTCTCCGGCACGAAGACGATGGCGGCCTGAAGGGCCGCGAGACGGGAAGGTCCGCGTCGCCATCGAGCGGGCATCGCTCTGGGGAGCCCGAGGCATGGGATGCGATCGTCTTGTTGCTTCCATCCTCACCTCACCGCCTCATCCTGCTCCCCGGCGCGGCGGAGGTAGGCGCCGCAGGAGTCGCGGACGACGAGGCGCGGGGCGATGGAAAGGTGGCAGGCCGGCAAGGTCGCGTCGGCGAGGCGGTCCATCATCGCGCGGAAGGCGGTGAGCGCGATCTCGCGGCAGGGTTGCTGCATGGTGGTCAGCGGCGGCGACACGAGGGTGGCGAATTTCACGTCGTCGAAGCCCACCACGCGGACGTCTTCCGGGACCCGCAGCCGCGCCTGGTGCAGCTCGCGCAGGAGCTGCGCGGCGGTATGGTCGTTCGCGCAGACATAGGCATCCGGCTGCAGCGGGCCGGTCAGCGAGCGGACGAATTTCTTGTCCTCGAAGGCGCCGATGTGGATCCAGTTCGGATCCGGTTTGACGTTACGCCGGGCAAGCGCCTCGCGCACCCCGGCGATGCGGGCATCGACGGTCGGCGCGGACAATGGGCGCGCGACGAAGTGGATCCGCGTGCAGCCGAGCTTGAGCAGGTGCTCGCCTAACAGGTAGCCGCCGGCGACGTTGTCGATGCCCACCAGATCGAAGTCGCTGCGCGCGGGGAAGGGAGTGAGGTCACGGTCCAACAGGATCACCGGAATCCCCGCCTCGCGCAGCATCACCGCCATCTCGCGATTGGCGGCTTCCTTTTCCTTCACCAGCTCGTGCGGGGCGAAGAAGACGCCAGCGACCCGGCGCTCGATGAATTGGCGGCAGAGCTGCCCGGTCTGCTGGAGGCTCAGGTCGGGATCGTGGCGCGGCATGTCCGAGCCGCCCCAGACCAAGCCGTAGTCGTGCATGCGGGCCAAGCTGGCAAGTTCGCCGCAGATAAGTTGGAAAATCTCGGTGTTGCCAAGTCCCGGCACCAGCAGCGCCAGCAGCTTGTTCGACACGCCGGCCTTGCCAGCCTGCCGGGCGAAGGTGCCGGACCCGGCGCGGCGCTCGAGGAGCCCTTCATCCGCCAGCACCCGGAGCGCGCGGGCGACCGTCGGGCGGGACACCCCGAAGCGGGTAACCAATTGATTCTCACTGGGCATCCGCCCCTCGGAGCCATAGCGGCCGGCCAGCACCTCGTCGCGGAGCTGGCGGGCGATCTCGGCAAAGCGGACCGCCGGGTTGTCGGGCGTGTTCATGGGTTCGTGTGCATGACAGGATGGCCAACCTGTCATGTCAAGAACTTTACCATTTGTCTCATTGCCCCTTTGCAGGCCTGCCCGGGCGGTGGCATTCCATTCCTCACCCTCATGGTCCGTGAAACCCGCGCGCCACGGGGTCCCTCTCCCGACAAAACCCCTATGAAACCCTTCGTCATCGGTCTCGGTGAATTGCTGTGGGACGTCCTTCCCTCCGGTCCGCGCATGGGCGGCGCGCCCGCCAATTTCGCCTGCCATGCCCGCGCGCTCGGCGCGGAGTCGGCGATGATCACCTGTGTCGGCCGCGACGAAGCGGGCGACCGGCTGGTCCAGTGCCTCGCCGAGCTCGGCGTCTCGACCGCCGGCATCGCGCGGGACGCGGAGCACCCGACCGGTACGGTGATGGTGGAGCTCGCCGCGGACGGCCAGCCGCAGTTCACCATCACCGGCGACGTCGCGTGGGATCACCTGAAGGTCACCGCCGCGCTCAAGCGGATGGTGGCGAAGGCGGGCGCGGTGTGCTTCGGCACCCTCGGCCAGCGCTGCGAGCCATCGCGCGCCGCGATCCGCAAGCTGGTGTCGATGGCGCCGCGCGAGGCGCTGCGGATCTTCGACGTCAACCTGCGCCAGGATTTCTTCTCGGGCGAGCTCATCGACGAGTCGCTGCAACTGGCGAACGTGATCAAGCTCAGCGACAGCGAGCTGCCGGTGATCGCCAGCCTGTTGGGCTTGTTCGGCACGGTGCGCGACCAGCTCGAGGCGTTGCTGGTCCGCTACGACCTGCGGATGGTCGTCTTCACGCGCGGCGCGCATGGCAGCGTGCTGTGGGATGGCGCGTACTGGTGCGAGCATCCGGGGCTGCCGGCCGAGGTGAAGGACACCATCGGCGCGGGCGACTCTTTCACCACCGCCGTGGCGCTGGGCATGCTGCATGGCTGGCCGGTGGAAAAGATTTCCGCGACGGCCAATGAGGTGGCCGCGCACGTGTGCGGCTGCGTCGGCGCGATCCCTCCGATGCCGGAGACGCTGCGCCACCGCTTCGAGTGGCAGCCGGTCACCGCGCCGGTGGCGGCCGGCCTGGTCGCCGATGACTTCAACTCCATGCCGGGAACCGTCCCCGCCCTCTGACCCATGAAGCCAACCCGTCATCGTTCATCGATCTTGCCGAAGGTGCCCCGGCGCGGCTTCGCGCTGGTGATCACCTCGATGCTGATGGTGCTGGTGACGGTGCTGGCCGTGTCGCTGCTGTCCTTGACGGCGGTCACGCTGCGCGGCTCCACCACGGACCAATGGCGCGCCGAGGCCAAGGCCAACGCGCGGCTCGCCCTGATGCTGGCGATCGGCGACTTGCAGCGCGAGGCCGGCCCCGACCAGCGGATCACCGCCCATGCGCGGGTGCTCGATTCCGAGAAGCTCGCGCACCCGCAGTGGCTCGGCACCTGGGACGCGTGGGACCGGTGGCTGAATGCCGACGGGATCCGCGCGACCTACGATGCGGGCCGTACTTCGCGCTTCCGCCGCTGGCTGGTGTCGCATCCCGAGCCCGCGGCATTGAAGAATGCCGGCGCCGCGTCCCAAGCGGGCGAGGATTTCGCCAAGCTGGTCGGTGAGGGCACGGTGGGTGGCGCCGGCGACAAGGTGGCGGCGCCGAAGGTGCCGGTGAACGGCGGGGCATTCGCGTGGTGGGTGGGCGGCGAGAACCAGAAGGCCCGCGTGGCCGGTGCCGCGGAAGGCGAAGGACGGCTGGCCCGGCTTGAGCGGCGCTCGTCGTGGCCCGGCAGCGGCGTGCAGGAATTGGACGGCCTCGCGGAGGTCGAGACGCCGGTGGAGTTGTTGGAGAAGGCGATCACGCTGCCGACGCTCGGCGTGTCGAGCGAGGACCGCGCCGTCCGCGACCGGGTGAAGGAGCATTTCCATGACCTGACCACCGGCTCGGTGGGCTTGCTGGCGAACGTGCGCCACGGCGGGATGAAGAAGGACCTCAACCTGCTGCTGGAGCGGTCCTCGCTGCCGGCCGAGTTCGGGACCTTCGGCCTGTCGCGCGCCAGCGGGTCGGTGGTGTCCCTGCGCGATGAAAAGCAGGACGTGCCCGCCGCCTTCCACAGCCAGAAGAATCCGAACTTCTCCTCGTGGTACAAGCTCCGCCAATACTACTCGCTCTACAAGGGCGAGGGCGACGAGACCGCGCAGGACTGCATTCCGCTGCCCTTCAAGCGCGGGCTCTGGGGCAGTGGCAGCCCGCACGCGAACTTCCACTGGGACCATCGCAATTTCGACCAGTTCGGCTGGGCGCGCACGCCGATCATGAGCCGGATGATGATGGTGTTCTCGACCCGCCGCACCCCGAGCCGCACGCCGGGCCGCCACGATTACAAGCTCGGCGTGAACCCGGTGGTGGTACTATGGAACCCGTACAACGTCACGCTTCACAGCGGCCGGCTGTTCATCGAGGTCGGGCCCGGCTCGCTCGACTACAAGGCCTACGTGAACGGCCGACAAGCCTTCGACTGGCGGAAAGTCCGGCTTTCCAACCGCGCGGATGGCCAGGGGATCTTCCGGGTGCGCGTGTATCCGATGGAAGGACCCGGGCAGGCGTACTTCGAAAAGCCGATCGTTCTGAAGCCCGGCGAGACGCGGATCTACTCGGCGCGCAACGGTTTCATCCAGGCGGACAACCAGTTCCACGTCGAACTCTACCCGGGCTACGAGCCGACGGCGGCCGATGGTGGCTTCGACGTCCCGATCGAGGGCCTCAACAACATGGACGGCAGCGCCCGCGTCGAGCTGGCGATGCGGATGAGCGATTCGCGCGACGAGAACTCCGGCGTCCACCAGATGTACTACGTCGCCCGCAATGGCCAGACCGGCGATCAGCAGCGCTACTGCGAGATGGCCGGCAGCCCGGTCGAGGATGGCAAGCCGATGGCCGTGGTGGAGGACTCCCCCGGCAAGCGGGTGGTGTTTTCCAACTCCACGCAGCGGGTGCCCTTCGCGAGCTTCCAATTCATCCTGAAGTCCGGCGAGGACCTGCGGAATCCCGGCGACTACGGCGTGCAGGACTATCGCTGCAAGAACTTCATCCACGCGAACCCCGTCAACCAACGCGCCGCCTATGGCGAGGCGACCGACCGGATGCGCGGGATGTCGCAGTACCACGTCCACATCGAGCAAGGCGCGGGCAATGCCCTCAATCCCGACTTCGATCCCTCCACCAACCGCGCCTATCTCGGCAGCGCGACCTCGCTCGGGAACTCGATCTGGCCGGGCCAACCCTCGGTGGTCACCAACGAGCTGCCCGCCGCGCCGGTGATGTCGATCGCGTCGTTGATGCACTTCAAGCTCAACCCCGGCGAGACGTCGTACGAAAGCGAGCGCCACGGCTGGGACGTGTCGGTCAACCAGGCGCTCGGCATCGGCAATTCCTTCGCCCATCCCTTGATCCCGGCGACCGCGATCTATCAGGACGTGCCCGACCTGGCCGCGCGCGGCGGCAGCCAGTGGCTCGAATTCAAGCTCGGCCGCGATTGCTACGACCTCGCCTACGTCAACAACGACGCGCTGTGGGACGATTGGTTTTGCTCGACGATCACGCCGCAGAGCCGCGGGGTCTTCGCCGACGGGCGCAACCTCGGCGAGGTCGTGCGCGACTTCATCGAAAGCGACCAGCCGCTGCCGAATCCGCATCTGCGTCCATGGGCCGATGGTCTCGATGACGAGGAACTGCGCGGCGTCTTCGCCAATGGCAACCAACCGGCGGACGAGGCGTGGCGGCACGCTTCAAGTCACCTCGTGCTGCATGGCGCCTTCAACGTGAACTCGACCTCGGTGGCCGCGTGGAAGGCCTTCCTCGGCGGCTTGCAGGACGAGGAAATCGTGTACGTGGATCCCGACAGCGGCAGCGTCCGCTCGCAGAAGGCGCCGGAAGGCAAGGTGCTCTTCTCGCGCTTCACCCTGCCCTGCTCGCCGCGCGAAGGCCGCGACGCCGGCGATCCCGCGGCATGGCTCGGCGTGCGGCTGTTGGACGATGACCAACTCGACCAGCTCGCCAACGAATGCGTGCGCCAGGTGAAGCGGCGCGGTCCATTCCTGAATCTCTCCGACTTCGTGAACCGCCGTTTGGAAGAAGGCGAGAACGGCGCGCGCGGCGCCTTGCAGGCGGCGATCGATTGGGACGACGAGTCGCCGCAAGGCTCATCGATCAACGGCCGCTTCAAGCTCGGCGACGACATGATCTCCACCGCCAACGTCGCCACCTGGAACATGCCCTTTCCCCAGGCCGCGGCCGGCTCCCGCTTCACCGGCATCCCCGGTTACCTGACCCAGGCCGACGTGCTCAAGCGCATCGGCAACATGCTCACGCCGCGCGACGATACCTTCCGCGTGCGCGGCTACGGCGAGGCGCGCGACACCGATGGCAAGGTGATGGCGCGCGCGTGGTGCGAGGCCGTGGTCCAACGCGTGCCGGCTTACCTCGATGAATCCGACGCGCCGCACCTCGCCACCGCGGACCTCCAGTCGGACCTGAACCGCCGCTTCGGTCGCCAGTTGAAAGTCGTGTCGTTCCGCTGGCTCGCGGACCGCGAGATCTAACAGAATCCCATGACCACCTTCTTCCATCGCCTGCTCGCCCCGCTGGCCGCGTGCCTCGCCACCGCCGCCGCGGCGGCCGAACTCCCCGGCTCGATCAAGGCCGAGCTGCGCGTCGCGGCGACCGGCATCGCCGGCTCCCATCACACGCTGTGGCTGCGCACCGGCCCGGAGCGCGATCCGCTCGAGGTGCCGCTCAACATCCGCACCTTTTCCGCGCCGATCGCTTACGAGGGGCTGCCGCAGGCGCGGTTCTTCGCCACTGCCGCCGCCGCCCGCGCCGCCGAGCCAACCGAGAAGCCGCTGCTTTCCACCACGCTCGCCGCGGGCAGCACCTTGCTCGTGTTCGTGCCCGCCGATCACGGCTACCGCGCGCTGCCGGTCGCCGGCGCGGACTTCCCCTTCGGCTCGTTCCGCTTCGCCAATCTCACCCGCGCGATGGTCCGCGCCGAGGTCGGCAAGGATGCGGTGAACTTGCAGCCGGGCGAGAGCCACAGCTTCCGCCACGCGCAAGACCAGCCGTCGCTCGGCGTGCGGCTTTACGCGAAGACCGCGGACAAGCACGCGCGCCTGCTGCGCCAGAGCAACTGGTCGATCACCCTCAGCCAACGCGAGCTCGTGCTCTTCTTCGTGAATCCCGACAGCGGGCTGATCCAGACGCGCCACTTCGTCGATTCGCACGCGCCGCCGTCCGAGGTCGCGGCCGCGCCCGCGCCTTGATGGAGGCATCCCCCTTTCGATCCGCAAAACCCATGATCCGGCTTTCCACCATCACCAGCGGCCTTCTGCTCGCCTCCGCCGCCCTCGGGGCCGGCGTGTCCGGCGGCGTGACGTCGAATGTCGCGCGCTGGTCGCTGGATGAAGCGGGCGCTCCCTATGCGGATTCGCAGCATCGCGCGGAAAGCCTGTCGCTGGATCCGGCGACCGGCGCGCCGGTGGAAGCGCCGGGCATCCTGGGTCACGCGGCGCGCTTGCGCTGGGATGGCATCTCGACGCGCCTCGCCGCCTACGGCCCGGCGGTGCAGCGCGACAACTTCGGCTTCTCCTTCTGGGTGCGGCCGCGGCACTTGTCGGATGGCGAAAGCCTGATCGGCAAGGAGATCGCCGCGACCCACGCGGGGCCGGAGTTCTCGCGGCTCGCGTGGCAGGTGCATGTCGGCGGCAACGACGGCAGCGGCCACGCGCCGGTGGTCTTCCTCGTGCGCGGCTCGGAGCGCGCGACCGGCGACTTCCACGGCAGCGTCGCCTCCACCGTGATGCTGCCGCTCGGCGCGGAGTCGCCGGCATGGTTCCACATCGCGGGCGGCTACGATGTTTCCAGTGGCAAGCTGACGCTTCACGTCAATGGCGTGGAAACCGCCGCCGCTGGCTTGCCCGGCGCGCGCAACTCGGACGGCGGCGCGTTCGTCGTCGGCTCGATGGTCAATGGCGGCAGCTTCATCAGCTATGCGGCGATGGCGGATGTCGATGAAGTGCAGCTCTACGATCACCCGCTGGACTTGACCGAAGCGCGGCAATTGATGGCCGATCCCTCGCGCATCTTGTCGCGGCCGGCGGTCACGTCGTTCGTCGGACGGCTGGTCGCTCACTGGAAGCTCGATGAAGCCGGCCCGTGGTTCGGCGACTGGAGCGGCCATGAAAACAATCTCACTCACGATGGCGCGACCAGCGCGCCGCGGAAGGTCGCGGGCGTCGCGGGCGAGGGCCTGCTGACCGCGTGGCAGGAGAATCCGGGCATCGCGACGCGGCTCTTTGCCGCCGGTGCCGCGTTCCAGAATGACAGCTTTGGCTTCTCCTTCTGGGTGCAGCCGGTGCGGATGGCGCCGGGCGAAAACCTCATCGCCAAGGAAATGCCGCCGACCGCGGGAGAGAACTTCACGCGGATGGCGTGGCAAGTCCAGGTGGGGCCCGACAATGGCTCCGGCATGGCGCCGCTCGAGCTGGTGGTGCGTGGCAGCGACCGCTCGCAGGGCGACTACTTCGGCAGCGTGATGACCGCGGCGACCTTGCCGCTTTTCAGCGCGGGCGAGGAATGGATCCACATCGCGGGCGGCTACGATGCGGGCAGTGGCGCGCTGTGCCTGTTCGTGAATGGCGAGGAGTTCTCCACGCAAGGAACGCCCGGCGCGCGCAACTCGGACGGGAGCTGGTTCAATCTCGGCAGCGTGCGCAATGGCCTCGACTTCATTTCCTACGGAACGATCGCCGCCTTCGATGACGTGCAGCTCTACGACGCGCCTTTGTCCGCCTACGAGGCCACTTACCTCAAGACCCATCCCGGCGCGCAATTCACGCCCGGCCAGCATTTCAAGACGACCTTTTTCCAACGCACCCCGCGTGGTGGCTTCATCGTCGATTTCAATTCGGTGCCCGGCAGGCAATACCTCGTCGAGGGCTCGCACGACCTCTCCGAATATCGCGAGCTCTCATGGCTGGTGGCGGATGCGCCGGTCACGCGCGAGACGGTGTCGGACGATACGATGGAGCAGGTGATGGGCGGCTCGGCCTTGTCGCGCTTCTTCGCCCGCGTGAGCGCGCTGCTGCCGGATGCCGATGGCGCTTTCGCCCAGCCGCCGGCGGCGATCCTGCCCTTCGCGAATCCCGCGCCGTACGTGCCGCAGTTCCATTTCTCCTTCGCGAATGCCGCGGTCGGCGATCCGTGCGGGGTGCTGCGCTACGAGGGGAAGTATCACTTCTTCACCTGGGATCACGCGTCGTCCGATGACCTCGTGACCTGGGATGGCCTCGGCTGGCCGCTCGGCGCGGGACCTCCGGACTCCGGCTACTGGACCGGCTCGGTGGTGATCGACAAGCACAACACCAGCGGCTTCGGCACGCTGCAGAATCCGCCGATGGTGGCGATCTACACCATCCACAACAACACCACCGGCAAGGAAACGATCGGCATTTCCTACAGCACGAATCACCGCGACTTCATCCAATACGCCGGCAATCCGGTGATCGCCACCAGTGACCAGGTGTTCCGCGATCCCGATGTCTTCTGGCATGAACCCACGAACCGCTGGATCATGGTGGTGGCGCGTTCGGAGGCACAGAACCTCCAGTTCTACGCATCGGCCGATCTGAAGTCGTGGCAGTTCCTCAGCGACTTCGGGCCGGTGGGGGCCACTCGCGAAATCTGGGAGTGCCCGAGCCTGATGCCCATCCCGGTGAAGGGCGCGGGCGAGCAGAAGAAGTGGATGCTGCAAACGGGCGCCGGCACCAACAAGACGCAGTACTGGGCCGGCGAGTTCGATGGCACCCGCTTCACGCTGGATCCGGCGACGCGTTCGTTCCTCGAAAACGGCACCGGCCTCGAGGGCGATGTCTTCTCGGACTTCGAGCAAGCGGACTTCTGGGACGCGGGCTGGACCTATGTGGGCAGCGCCTTTGGCAGCGTGCCCGCGCATCGTTCGCTGAACCTCCCGGCGCGCGGCCACCTCGGCCAACGCATGGCGAGCTCGTACGTCGATGGCGATTGGCACACCGGCAGCACGCTGACCTCCCACGAGTTCACAATCGGGAAGAACTGCATCAACTTCCAGATCGGCGGCGGCAATCACCCGGGGCAGACCTGCATCAATCTGCTCGTCGATGGCAATGTGGTGCGCACCGCGACCGGCGACGATTCCGACGTGATGCGCTGGGCGGGCTGGAATGTCGCGGAGTTCAAGGGCCGCACCGCGCGCCTCCAGATCGTCGATGACTTCGGCGGCTTCTGGGGCCGCATTCACATCGACCACATCCTCTTCTCCGACATCCTCACCGACCATCGCCGCGAGCACGCGAACTGGGTGGAGTTCGGGCCGGATTTCTTCGCGCCGAAATTCGTCCGCGACTTCGATGGCACGGAGCAGGACGCCAAGTGGGTCGGCTGGATCGGCTCCTGGGAATACGAAACCAGCCGGCCGGTCCCGCTGAACCACGGCAAGGGCGCGGAGTCGATCTTCCGCAAGCTCCAGCTCGTGCCCTCGCCGAAGGGCTATCAACTCTGCCAGCAGCCGGACATCGCGCTGCAAAAACTCCGCGGGCCGGTGGTGAATGCCATGCCGCGCCGGGTCGCCGAAACGATGGCGCTCTCCGAGTTCCAGCCCGCGACCAACACCTACGAAATCGAAGCCGTCTTCAATCTCGCCGACGCCGGCAACAACTTCGGCCTGAACCTGTGCACCGGTGGCGAGCAACGCGTCACGCTCGGCTACGACGCCTCGTCCTCGACGCTCTATCTCGACCGCCGCGCCTCCGGCTACGTCTCGTGGCATCCGGCTTTCCCGAAGGTCGTCAGCGCGCCGCTCAAGACCCGCGGCGGCCAGCTCAAACTGCGCGTCTTCGTCGATCAATGCGCGATCGAGGTCTTCGCCGACGATGGCCAGCAGGTCCTCACCTCGCAGATTTATCCGGATCCCGCGCACACCGGCATCGAGGTCTTTTCGACCGGCGGCGCGACCACCTTGAGCGGCTTCCGCGCGTGGCCCCTGGCCTCGATCTGGAGCCCCTGAACATCCTCCCAACCTGAAACCCGAAAGACCCCATGTTAGAAAACCTCCTCACCTCCCGGCGGGCGCTTTGCGTCACCGCCAGCCTCATGATCCTCCCCGCCGGAGCCGTGCCGTTCTGGACCTTCGACAATGGCAATGGCGACGCGAACTTCGGCACCGCCGACAACTGGGACTCGAACATCGTGCCCGGCCAGGACCAGGGCGCGGTGATCAATGTCTTCTCGCCGAATGTCCCGCTGCTGATCACCTCCGATCAAACCGTCGACACGCTGCGCATCAACGACGGCCGCACCGTCACGCAGACCGCCGGCACCTTGACCATCGCCAATGCCGGCAACCAGTTCGAGCGCGGCCTGTGGATCGGCGAGTTCGGCTGGAACAACGTCTATAACATGCAAGGCGGCAGCATCGTGATCCACGATGACTTCGACGGCATCATCCTCGGCAAGGCCGGCGGCGCGCAGGGCATCCTGAACTTCTCCGGCGGCACCATCACCAACACCGCCGGCGACACCTTCATCGGCGCGGATCAGGAAGGCGTGTGGAACCAGACCGGCGGCACCTTCACCGGCGCGACCGTCTATCTCGCGCGCTGGGGATCGCCGAACGTGGAAAAGGGCTTCGTGAACCTCGACGGCGGGACCTTCGCCGCGACCCGCGTGCAAAAGGGCGACGGCAACGAGGCGTTCTTCAACTTCAACGGCGGCACCTTGCAGGCGCGCGCCTCGGTTACCGACTTCTTCCACTCGATGACCCGCGCGAACGTCCGCAACGGCGGCGCGATCATCGATACCAACGGCTTCAACGTCACCGTGAGCCAGGCCTTGCTCCACTCCGACATCGGCGGCGACGCGGCGATCGACGGCGGCTTGCGCAAGACCGGCACCGGCACGCTCACCCTGACAGGATCAAGCACCTACACCGGCGAGACCAACATCGACGCGGGCACGCTGGTCGTGAATGGCACGCTCGGCGGCAGCGGCGCGGTGAACGTCGCCGCCGGCGCCACGCTGGGTGGCATCGGCAGCATCGGCGGGAACACCACGATCTCCGGCATCCACACGCCCGGCAATAGCCCCGGCCTGCAATCGTTCGGTGGCAATCTCGCCTATGCCGGCAGCGCCGCCGGGTTCGTGTGGGATCTGAATTTCACCACCGGCGACACCGGCACGCCACTCAATGGCGGCGATGCCTACGACCAGGTCGATGTCGCGGGCACGCTCACCGGCACGGGTGACGCGACCTTCCGCATCGCCCTCGGCGGCGGCGATTTCAGCGACGCCTTCTGGTCGGTCAATCGCGCGTGGGACGATGTCTTCACCGCTTCGAATGCGTTCGCATTGGGCGACATCTTCGGTGCCATCGCCTTCGAAGACGGCCTCGATCCCGAGGGCTACGGCTCGTTCTCGTTCTCCGGATCGACCTTGCAATGGACCGCGGTGCCCGAGCCGCATGCCGCACTCATCGGTTCCTTCGGCCTGCTGTGGCTGCTGCGCCGCCGCCGCTGATCCCGCCCCCTCCCCTTTCTAACAAACCAAGACCATGACAACCCAACATTCCTCCATCCGCCTGCCGGTGCTGTGCACCGCCCTGCTGGCCGCTCCGCTCACGCTATCCGCCGGCACGATCGCCCACTGGGACATGACGCCGACCGGTTCCTCGCCGGCCACGCTCGACCTGGCCACGGCATCCGGCGAAGGCACCCGCACCGGCAGCGCGCCGGTGGCCGCGGCGCAGGATCACCTGCTGAGCCTGAATGGCAATGGCGACAGCTTCGCGACCAGCAGCACGGTGCCGCCCGCGTCGTTGTTCCGGCCCGGCTTCAGCGGCGGCACGCATTCGTACGACGCGTCCGCGCTCGCGGGCATCGATGGCGCGCTGCTCTTCCCGCAGGACTTCTACGGCAACGAATTCCAGATGGACGACTGGACCGTGGAGCTGTGCTTCAAGAGCAATGGCGATCAAAGCGGCGGCGGCATCCAGCAGCTTCTGCTCAATGGCGAGTTCGCCTTCGAGTGGGGCGTGATGCTCAATGAAAACACGCCCGGCGGCCTGCGCCTCACCGCCTTCAACGGCGCGAACTTCACGCCGCTCGACTTGGCGGACCGCAACTACGCCAACGGCCAGTGGTACTACGTCGCCGCCTCCTACAGCTCGTCCACCAAGGTGATGAAGCTGCGCGTGCGCGGCGAGGACGGCACGGTGAGCTTCGCGCGGCAGACGCTGGTCCTCGATCCATACCATGGCGCGCCGTCGAACCTCTTCATCGGCCGCAATACCTTCGGCAACGGCGCCGTGCCGCGCACTTTCCTCGGCCTCATCGACGAGATCCGCATTTCCGACGAGATCCTCGCCGATGACGCGCTGATGGGAGATCTCGCGGGCACGCCTGCCACCGGCGACTCGGTGCCCATCGCGCGCTGGTCGATGGAAGACTACGAGACGGGAGTCGAGGATCCCATCGTCTTCGACAGCCGCACCGCTGCCGGCCAGGGCGATCGCACCGGCGGCTTCGCGGTGCCGGCCGCGCAGGATGACCTCGCGTTGTTCGGCGACATCAATGCGTTTCCCACGATGCCGGAGGTGCCGCCGGCGGGAATGCTGGCCGCCGGCAAGTCCGCGGGCACCACGTCCTACGATCCCTCGCTGTTCGCGGACGACTTCGTGAAGAACGGCGTGCTGTGCTTCCCGCAGGACCGCTACGGCCAGGAGTTCGCCTTCACCGGATCCTTCACCGCGGAGCTGTTCTTCAAGACCCTCGATCCCGAGACCGGCCTGCCTTCCGACCAAAGCGGCGCGGGCAACTTGCAGCTCCTGCTCAATGCCGAGCACGACATGAAATTCGCGCTGATCGTGAACGAGAACACCCCGGGCGGCATCCGCTTCGCGATCAATGACTCGAAGGGCACCATCCCGCTCTGCGACATCGCCGACCGCAACTACGCCGATGGCACCTGGCATTACGTCCAGGCAGTCTATGATGCCTCGCTCGGCGGAAAGGGCGCGCTCAAGCTGATCGTGCGCAATGAAGACGGCAGCATCGATGTCTCGAGCGTGGATCTTGGCAGCGCTTATCCGAATTTCGTGTCGCTCTCGCCGGCCTTCAACAACCTCTTCATCGGCCGCAACCGCTATGCGGCCAACGAGGACCATCGGAACTTCAACGGGATGATCGATGAAGTCCAGATCACCCGCGGCGTCGTGACCGCTTCCGAGCAACTCGGCAACCTGGGCGACCTCGCAACTTACGCCTCCTCGGTCCCGGTGTATCCGATGCCCGCGGACGGCGGCAGCGTCACCGGCTCCGGCATCTATGACAATGGCGCAACCGTCGCCATCGCCGCGACGCCGAAGCCCGGCTATGTCTTCGCCGGATGGTCCGGTGACTTCACCGGCCAGGCCGCGGGCTTCACCACCGCGCCCTTGAGCGCGAACCGCACGTCCGTCGCCAACTTCAGCCCGGACGACTCGGACAGCGACGGCGACGGCCTCACCGCCCATCAGGAAATCGTGCTCCATGGCACCAATCCGGCCGTGGCCGACAGCGATGGCGATGGCCTCGACGACGGCGAGGAAGTGGACACCATCGGCTCCGATCCGCGCGGCGACGACAGCGCGCTGGTGGCCTACCTCGGTGCCGCCGGTGGCGGCATGGGCACCTCGATCACCCGCGATCCGGGCACCGGCAACTTCTACCTGAGCCTCGATCTCACCCAGTCCGCCGATCTGGTGGAGTGGGACGACCTGCCCGTTTCCTCCGGCGACGTGACAGTGACCGGCGGCAACATCGTCGTGGAACTGCCCGAGCCACCCTCGCCCGCCGCCTTCTGGCGCTTCAATGGCAGCCAGGGCACCGCTCCCTGACGGGTCCGCCCGTGGCCGGGCGCTCCGCCCTCCCCGGGGCGCCCGGCCTTCTCCTACTAGATTTCCCGTAATTCCCGAATCCCATGAACAAGCTCTTCTTCTGGTCCCTCGTCTCGGCGCTCGCCGGGTTCCTCTTCGGCTTCGACACGGTCGTCATCTCCGGCGCGGAGCAGACGATCCAGAAACTGTGGGGACTCAGTGACATCATGCACGGCCTCGCCATCGGCTCGGCGCTCTACGGCACCGTCCTCGGCTCGCTCGTCGGCGGCTGGCCGACGGAATGGTTCGGCCGGAAGAAGACCTTGCTGTGGATCGGCGTGCTCTACGTCGCCTCGGCCATCGGGTCGGCGCTCGCGACGGACGTTTACACGTTCATCGCCGCGCGCTTCCTCGGCGGCCTCGGCATCGGCATCTCCACCATCGCCTCGCCGTTGTTCATTTCGGAAATCGCGCCACCGGAGCGCCGCGGCCGCCTCGCCGGGATGTTCCAGTTCAACATCGTCTTCGGCATCGTGGTCGCCTTCGTCTCGAATGCCGCGCTGGCCGGCGTCGGCGAGAATGCCTGGCGCTGGATGCTCGGCGTGATGGCCTTCCCCGCCGTGGCCTACACGCTCGCCTGCTTCACGCTGCCGGAGAGCCCGCGCTGGCTGATCAACAAGAAGAACGACCGCCGCCGCGCGATCGAGGTGCTCCAGGAAATCTCGCCGCAAGACACGCTGGCACAGGTCGAGGCCACCGCCGACCGCATCGCGGCGCGCTCCGCTCACGGCGCGCCCGCCGGCTCCTTCTGGTCGAAGCGGCTCAAGGTGCCGATCATCCTCGCCTTCCTCGTCGCCTTCTTCAACCAGCTCTCCGGCATCAACGCCATCCTCTACTTCGCGCCGCGCATCTTCGAAATGACCGGCCTCGCGAAGCAGGCGGCGCTGCTCCAGTCGATCGGCATCGGCGTGACCAACCTGCTCTTCACCTTCGTCGGGCTGTGGCTGATCGACCGCCTCGGCCGCCGCACGCTGCTTTACATCGGGTCCTTCGGCTACATCGCCTCACTCGGCCTCGTCGCGTGGGCGTTCTTCAGCGGCACCTACTCCATCGTGCCCGCGTGCATCTTCGCCTTCATCGCCGCGCATGCCATCGGCCAGGGCGCGGTGATCTGGGTGTTCATCTCGGAGATCTTCCCGAACGACCACCGCGCCACCGGCCAGTCGCTCGGCAGCTTCACGCATTGGGTCTTCGCGGCGCTGCTCACCACCTTCTTCCCGAAGATGGTCGCCTCGTTTCATCCCGGCTCGGTGTTCCTGTTCTTCGCCGGCATGATGTGCCTGCAACTCCTGTGGGTGAAACTCATGGTGCCGGAAACCAAGGGCGTCGCGCTCGAGGACGTCGAAGGCAAGCTGATGATCCATGGCTGAAAACCCGCCCCGCTATTTGCCGCCATTCGGCAGGGACCGCTCTCCGAGCGGTCCGGCTTCTGGCGGCCCT
>CBKZPU010000078.1:0-22510 GCA_966696705.1 uncultured Verrucomicrobiaceae bacterium
CGCAGCGGATGAAGGATCCAGTCGCGCAGCAGGCGCGCGCCCATCGGCGTCTTGGTGCGGTCGAGCACGCCGAGCAGCGTGTGCTTTTTCCCCGAGCGCGAATCGATGAGGTCGAGATTGCGCTGCGAGGCGGCATCGATCAGCACGTGCCGCGCATTCTCCCGCATCCGGAGCGAGCGCAGGTGTTCGCACGGACGGCGAAGCTGGTGGATCAGGTAATGCAGGATCGCCCCGGCAGCGGCGACCGCGGAGTGGGCATCCGCGCAGCCGAAGCCATCGAGCGAATGGACCCCGAAGTGGTCGCACAGCATCTGCCGCGCGGGATCCGGCAAAAAGGCGTAGCCATCGTAGGGTTGCGCGGCGGGGAGATGGCCGAAGCCGGAGAGCTGCTCGTCTGAAATCAACAGCTCGGACGGAGTGAGGCGCGCGAGTTCGTCATCGAGCTGCGCTTGGTCGGAAAACTCGGCGACGGTGAACTCGCCGGTGGAGTGATCGACGCAGGCGAGCCCACGGGATTTCCCGAGATGGAACACCGCGGCGAGGTAGTTCGGCCGCTGATCATCGAGCAGGTGGCTCTCGATAATGGAGCCCGCGGAGATGATGCGGGAGATCTCGCGTTCGACGATTTTTCCCGGCTTCGGCTCGCTGGTTTGCTCGGCGATGGCCACCCGCTTGCCGGCCCTCACCAGCTTCGCGATATAGGCGTCGGCGGCATGGTACGGCACGCCGCACATGGGCACGGCATTGCGCTTGGTGAGGGCCACATTGAGGATGGGCGCGGCGGTCTTCGCGTCCTCGAAGAACATCTCGTAAAAGTCCCCCAGGCGGTAGAGGAGCAGCACATCGGCGGGCAGCGAGCGGCGCATCGCTTGGTACTGCGCCATCATCGGAGTGAGCGTCGGGGCTGACATCTGCGGCGATTTGAGCGGGAGGGCTGCGGCGGGTGAAGCGGAAAGCTCCCCTTTCCGTCCCTTGACAGGTTGCGGTCGTCCGGGCTGTATGCCGTCGCGTATGAAGAAACTGATTTTCCCCGCTTTGCTGCTGGCTTCCGCCCTGATGCTGCCGACTCCGGCGCGCGCCGACGAGGACACCCCGCTGGCCAAGGAAATGGAAAAGGTGGATGACGCCTTCAAGGGCTTCCGCCGCGAGACCGACCCGGCGAAGGGAGCCAAGGCCGCCCGCGAGGCGCAGGAAGGCGTGCTCAAGGCCCTCGCCTTCACCCCGGCGCTGATCGAGAAAATGCCGGCCGGCGAGGCCAAGGAAAAGGCGATCGTCGCCTACCGCACCCAGATGGGCCAGCTCTTCGTCACCTTCTGCGAAGTCGAGGCCGCCTTCATTGCCAAGGACCTGCCCGGCGTCGCCAAGCTCGTCGAGTCCGTGAAGGGCTCCAAGAAGAAGGGTCACGACGAGTTCATGGAAGAAGAGGAGGAATAATCCACGCTTTCACGAAAAAGCCCCGTTCGCTCGCGCGGACGGGGCTTTTTTATAAAGTCGGAATCACCGAAGAAGGCTTGCGGCAGAATGCCGCTGCCACTTTCTCACTCTTCCACCGAAACCGGGCTGCCGATCTTCACCTTGCCATAGACGATCGGCATCACGGCGCTCGGTCCGCGGATGCACGCGTGCGAGGCCGCCCGGCGCGAGCGGGGAAGCGGGCCGATGTGATGGCCGACGCCGTCCCAAGTCAGGCGCATCCAGTAGTTCATCGGCGCGCCGACGAACTTGCCGCCTTCCGGCACGTCCTTCGGGGTTTCGCCGTCCACTTGGTTGCCCTCGGCGTCATAGACCCTGCCGTAGGCGTTGGAGGATTTGTCCACGATCTTCTCGAGGATCTTGTAGTTGCCCGGAGGCGTCGGGCGCGACGGAACGCCGCTTGAAATGGGATAATCGATCACCACCTCGTCGCCATTCATGAGGAAGCCGCGCTGGGTGGGCAGCGAGATGACGATGCGCGAGTTCGCGTCGTTCGTCCGCGAAAGGAGTTCCTCGTTCTTCCACACCTTCATGGTCTTCGGGTAGTCCGGCTCGGCCTTGAAGTGATCGTAGGTGCCGGGCGGGAAGGGATTGGTCGGCTTGCCTTGCGAGTCGATCGGCTTGCCATCGGGGCCGAGGGTCACGGACTTGTTGGCACAACTGGCCAAAAACAGCGCCAAGGCGCTGGCGAGCACGCTCAAAATGGACGTCGAATGATTCATGGGACAGGCTGGGCGCGGGTCTATACCTTACCACTTTCCGTCCCGCAACCCCTTAACCCTAACGAGGATCGAGCGCGTCCGCCCGCTGCAGGAGGGATTTGGCGCCCTCCTCGTTGCGCTTTTCGCCCTGCCAGATGCCGGCCAAGCGGCGCAGGGCGGCGGCGGTCTCCTTTTTCCGCTCGGGCGGGTAGCTGCGGATCGCCGTCCGCAGCCGGTCCTCGGCGGCCTTGGTCTGCTTGCCTTCGAGCAGGCACTCGGCGAACTCGGTGAGGAACACCGGATCGGTCGCCGGTCCGTCTTTTTCCGGCGAAAGGCTCTCCGCCTCGCGAAAGAGGCGCGACGCCCGCTGGCGCGACTCCGGATCCCGGCGCGTGGCCACCGCCAGTTTCACCGCCACGTCCGCGTCTTCAGGATGATAAAACATCGCCTTTTCCAAGAGTAGGCGGGCATCGCGGGGCAGGCCCGCGTCGAGGAATTCGTCGGCCAGCTCCGTGAATTCCGGGACGCCGCCGCCCTTGACCTTGAGCGCTTGGGCGGCATGCAGCCGGGCCTCCGCGGCGCGCTCCTGCTTGCGGTAAAGCTTGGCCAGCGACTGGTGCGCCAGCCCTTGGTTCATGTCGATGGCGATGACTTCGAGCAGCGTCTGCTCGCCCTCCTTCTCGCGCTCCGCGGCGAGTTGCAGGATGCCGAGCCGGGTCCGCAATGCGAGCGACGACGGCACCGCCTCGACGTGCTTCGCCAGCATCTCAACCGCCTCCGGCAGGCGGCCGGTGGTGCGGAAATGTTCGCTGGCCGCCCGGGCCAGCACCGGATTCTGCGGCACCCGCAGGCAAGCGCCTTTCAGCAATTCATCGACGCGGGCGCGGGCCGTCAGGTCGTCCTTGGGAAAGAGCGTGCGGGCCATGTCCACCGCCGCGAGCGCCTCGGACGGCCCCGGCTGGGACGCCGCAAGGGACTCGAAGATGGCAAGCGAGCGGTCGCGCTGCTCCAGCGACTCGTAAATCCGGAACAGCCGCCGCTTGACGGACAACTCGCCGGGGAAGCGGTCGAGCGACTTTTCCAAGGTATCGCGCGCGAGCTTCGCGGCGAAGTCATCGTCCGGCGAAGCGCTGCGGAGGAAGTCGGCGTAAGCGAGCTGGGCTTCGATGCGCTGCGGCTGGCCGGCGGCGAACTCGCGGTAAAGCGTGGATGCGCCCTCGATATCGCCGTCCGCGCGGTGCTGCTCCGCCACGCGGGTGACCAGCGGAAACGCGGCCGGATCGGCAGCGCGGGCTTTTTCGATGGCTTCCGCCGCCGCCTTCCGGTCCCCCCGCTGCTCGGCCAGGATCCCGAACGCGAAATCGAGCTGCGGCGATGCCGCCAAGGGCGACACCACGGCGAGCCAGAAGAGCGCGGCGGATTTCATGCGATGGACGGAAGCCAACCTGAAATCCGCCGACTGGTCAAATCACTGGGAGCGCGGAATTGATTCCGCCCGAATGGTTCTGCAGGCCTCCTCGCTGTCAGAAGAAGCTCCAATCGTGCTTGTCCAGCTCGCACACGCACGCGACCAGCAGGTCGATCGACGCCTGCAAGTCCTTCTTGTTTACCGTCTCGATCGTCTGGTGGATGTGCCGCGTCGGCACCGAGACCGCGCCCGCAATCGAACCGCCGGGAACCATGCGTTGCAGGCCCGCCGTGTCCGTGCCACCGGCCGAGAGGATCTCCGGCTGCCACTTGATCTTGTGCTTGCCGGCAGTCTTTTTCATGTAGGCCACCATGCGATAGTCGCAGATCACCGAGCTATCCATGATCTTGATCCCCGCGCCTTCACCCAGCGTGGTGCAGCGCTCGTGCGCCGTGGAGCCGGGCACATCGTACGCGATGGTGGTGTCGAGGCCGAAACCGAAGTCCGGCTTGATTTCCAGCGCCGAAACATTCGCGCCGCGCAAGCCGACTTCCTCCTGCACGGTGAAGACGGCATAAAAGTCATAGGCCGGCTTCTTGCGCGACTTCACCAGCGTGCGCAGCGCCTCGATCAGCAGGAAGACGCAGACGCGGTTGTCGAGCGACTTCACGTTCACGCACTCGCCCATCTCCAACAGCGGGCTCCAGCGCGTAACGGGATTGCCGACCTCGACGTACTTCGCGACCTCCTTCTTCGGCAGGCCGGTGTCGATGAAGTAGTCGGTGATCTTCGCCGGCTTGTTGCGGTCCTCCGGCTGCATGATGTGGGTCGGCTTCGCGCCCATCACGCCGATCAGGTCCTTCTTGCCGTGCACGATCACGCGCTGCGAAGTCAGCGCCTTCGCATCGAAGCCGCCGAGCGGATTGAAGCGGATGAAGCCCTTGTCATCGACGTGGGTGACGATGAAGCCGATCTCGTCCATGTGGGCCGCGGCCATCGAGCGCTTGGCGGACGAGCGGCCCTTTTTCAAGGCGACCACGTTGCCCATGTTATCGACGCGGATCTCGTCGGCCAGCCCCTTGATCTCCTTGAGCACCAGCTCCCGGATCAGCTTCTCGAATCCCGGCGCACCGGGGGCTTCACAAACACGGGAGAGCAGGTCGAGATCGATGGCCATGGCGCGCACGCTAGAGGGCCGATCCCGGCGGTGAAAACCAGAAAACCGCCGGATTAGCGGGATTTTTCGCCGCTTTCCGCCGCCGCGAGTTCGGGGAAGTCCTTCGTCAAATCGAGCGGATCGCCGCTTTCCCGCTGGATCTCCAGCAGACGCTGGAAAAGCCGCACGGCGAGCGCCTTTCCGTCCGGCGTGTCGATGAGATCCTTCATCTCATCCGGGTCCGCCTTGAGGTCGAAGACCCGGGTGACCTTGGCCTTCGGATAGAGGATCAGCTTCTTGCCATCGCGCTCGATCATCCGCTGGAGGTCACGATAAGCCCCGATCGCGGCATCGCGAGGGGTCCCCTTCCCTTCCCAATGCGGACGGAGGTCTTGGAAATCGATCTCCGCCTCGACCGGGGCTCCGGCGAGCTTGAGCACGGTGGGCATCGCGTCCTGGAGATAGACCGGCGCGTCGATCTTCTTGCCGGCGGGCACGCCGGGCCCGGTCACGAAGAAGGGCACCCGCACACTGGCGTCGTAGAGATTCTGTTTTCCCATCAGGCCATGCTCGCCGCAGGAAAGGCCATGGTCGGCGGTGAAGAACACGTAGGTATTCGCCGCTGCGGGGCTCTTCTCCAGCGTGTCGAGGATGCGGCCGATTTGGGCATCGAGATGGGTGATCGCCGCATAGTACTCGCGGCGGTGGGTTTGTACGGCGAATGTCGTACGTGGGAAGGGCGCGAGGTTTTCATCGCGCAGGCCTTTCGCCGCGCCCATCGCCTCGCGGTGCGGATAGAGCGGCAGGAAATTCGCCGGTACCTTCACACGCGACAGCGGATAGCGGTCAAGCACGTCGCTCGGTGCCTGCCGCGGGTCGTGCGGCGCATTGAACGCCAGATACATGAACCACGGACGCTCGTCCTTTTCGCCCACGAAGGTCGCGAAGTCATCCGCCACCACCTCGCTCCAATGCTTGTCGCCGGTCCAGAAGCCGCCCTCCTTCGGATCGCTCGGGCTCCAGGTGTCGGGCTGTCCCCCGACCGGGCGGAAATACGCGTTCTTTCCGTCCGGGGCCATGCCACCGGCGCGAAAATGGCGGATCTCGCCGAAGACCTTCTTGTGATCCGCCTCAATGTGCCACTTGCCGGAGAAGCAGGTGCGATAGCCCTGCGCCGCCAGCCGCTGGGGCCACAGCTTGTTCTCGGCCACGTAGTCTTGGTTCAGCCGCGGCTCCGCATCGCGCGCTTTCCACAGCTGCTTGCCGGTCATCAGCATGGTGCGGCTCGCCACGCAAACCGCGCCGTGCCAGCCTCCGGGATTGTAGGCATGGGTGAAAGTTGTCCCCCGCGCCGCCAGCCGGTCCAGATTCGGGGTGTCGATGTCCTCGCTGCCGAGCGCGCGCACTCCTTTCCACGTCAGGTCGTCGGCAAAGAGAAACAGCACATTGGGTCGCTCCGAAGCATGCAAATTGCCCAAGATCACCGCCACCGCGGCCAAACGCATCAGGAACGCCATGCCGGGAATACCGTCACCGCAGCGTCGGCTTGTCAGCTCGGCATCGATAAAGAATCACCACCAATGTCACAAAAGTTAGCCATATGCGCACTATTTGACCCGCTCCCGCCCCGAAAAACCGCATTTCCTTCGGAGTTTTCTCTCGGATTCCGACGTTCCATTGTTAAAACGCGGTTGAAACTTGGCCGAATTCCAGTTCAGCTCAACACAAGCTCATGCCCTCCTGTCACCTCCCGTTTCGCCTCGATGGCCGCGTCGCCTGGGTCACCGGCTCCGGCCGGGGCCTCGGGCGAGTGATCGCCGAGACTCTCGCCGCCGCCGGGGCCAGAACCGTGGTGAATTGCTTCGCCAATCACGGCCAGGGCGAGGCTGTGGTGGCCGGCATCCGCGCCATGGGCGGCGAGGCGATGCTGGTGGCGGGCGATGCGATGAGCGAAAGGGAGATCGACCGCATGGCCGGGGAAATCGAGGGCCACTTCGGCCCGGTGGACATCGTGGTCGCCAACGCCACGCCCTCCCAGCCCATGAAAAACCTGGAGGATTACACGTGGGAAGAGCACCAGTCGATGGTGGACGCCTTCATCAAGAGTCCCTTCCTGCTCGCCAAGCGGCTGCTGCCCTCTATGAAGGACCGCCAGAGCGGCCGCATCATCAACATCACCAGCGAGGTGTACCACGCCGGCGTGCCGAAGTTCAGCGCCTACGTCGCGGCCAAGGGCGGCCAAATCGGCTGGAGCCGCTCGATGGCCAATGAGCTCGCCCCGCACGGCATCACCGTCAACACGGTCGCCCCCGGCTGGATCCCGGTGGAGCGCCACGACGACGTCCCGGAAAGCGACAAGGCCAACTATCTGGCCACGGTGCCGATGGCGCGCTGGGGAAGGCCCTGCGACATCGCCCACGCGGTCACTTTTTTCGCCTCCGACGAGGCGTCGTTCATGACCGGCCAAACCCTCGTCGTGAATGGCGGGCGGACACTGTGGTGAGGAAATGAAAAGACCGGCAAACAATGCCGGATTTTCCCTTGCCAAAGGCAGGCGCGACCCCTAGTTCTTCGCCCCCGCCGATACAAATGGGTAGGTGCCCGAGTGGCTAAAGGGGGCAGACTGTAAATCTGCTGGCTAACGCCTACGCTGGTTCGAATCCAGCCCTGCCCACCATCTTCTCCCTCAGGGAGAAATGAAGAGAAAAGCACTCCAAGCAGGAGTGCTTTTTCGTTGGCTCTCGTTTTCACGCACGCTTGGCGTCCCCGCACCCGCACCGATTTTTGGAATCCGAGGGGCAACTGCATTCCCAGATGAGCCTCGCCGACGGCTGGCTGTCGAAACACCCAAAAAATCGGCCAACCCAAGGGTCAGTTTCAATTGTTGGTCAGCGACCAAATTCCCGTCGTTTCCGCCAGTCGTCATCTGCATCCGAACTTTCTGCTAGACAGTTTCAACCGAATTGCCTTCCTTGGATTAAACGTCGAATCTCAAACTATCCCGAGAAGGTTTGTTCGACCCTTAGGTTCCCCACAAACCCATCTTTTTCTTCCCCAGCTCACCGTGATGTCCAGAGGCATTGCGGCTGGAGCGCCTCGACTTCTAGTGCCTCACCAGCGCCATTTCAATTAAACGTCGAATTACCCGCTTTTCCTCCCCGTTGCCCGAGACCCCACGAAGCAAGCCCATGAAACGAAAGCACATGCAATCCAAAGCCCATTTCCCGTGGACGGCGCGTGCCGTTCCGCTCCCACCCGCTGGCACTGTCGCGTGCAGCGGGGAACGAAGCTCCCTCGAACGAAGCCCCCTCCCCGCCCGTCTGGCTCCATCCCACGACGAAACAACGATTCATCCCCGAGTCTCCCGCCAAAACCCAACATCCATGAAACCAAGACCGATCATCGTTGCCACGGCCCTCTCCGTGGTCTTCGCATCTGCCCTCCCGGCTCAAGTCACGATCAACGGGACGGGCAGTATGGTGACCAACAGCAATGCCACCACTCCGGGCACCTCAAACTACACCTACACGCTGGCGAATCCCTCGAACGCGAAGGTGCTCGTGGTCGGCTACTACAACGACAACGCCAGCGCCGCCACGGGCGTCACGTTTGCCGGAAACGCCGCAACCAAGTTTGTCGTGAACAGCCGGACCTCGACGGCCTGCTACATTCTTCCCCAGCCGGCACCCTCATCCGTCGCGATCACTTGCACGCTCGGCGGGGCGGGCGCACCCACCGCAGGCATCTTCGTTTACGAACTCGGTGGCGTCGATACCTCCGGCGGGGCCGCCGCCATTGATTCCGGGACGGGCGCGTCCATCACCACCACGGGTGCTGACAAGTTCGTCCTCAATTTCAAGGGGATCAACAACAGCAACGGCGCGGGCACCGTCCCTTCCGCCGGTTCGATCGTCCCAGGCGCGAATGCCGCGATTTTCGACATCAACGGGGCAATCGGCGGTGGCGCCCTGTGCCGCGGCCATGGCTTCTCGGGGCCTGCCGGAACCAAGACCTTGGGTTGGACGGCCGGAGCCGACGGCGAGGTCTCGCTCGCATTCGCGCAGCTTGGAGATCCGGATGTGGATGACGATGGCCTGACCGACGTCTGGGAACTCGGATGGGATGCCATCACGGATCTGACCCAGCTCGACGGAACGATCACGAGCCCGTCGGGTTCCGGCAACGGATCGGGCGACTGGGATGGCGACGGCCACAGCGACCTCGCCGAATTCAACGGAGGCGTGAACAGCTCGGATCCGACCAATGCCGCATCCGTTCCCGGAGATGTGGACGGCGACGGTTTTTCGGATGCCGTCGAGCTGGCCAACTTTGGCAATCTCAGCCAGACACCGGGCGGCGACCACGACGGCGACTACGCCACGAATCAGGCGGAAGTCACCGCCGGCACCTCGCCGACCAACTCGAGCGCTTGGCCTGACACCGACGCCGACCTGATGTGCGACGCTTGGGAAACCGCGCACGGCCTGGTCGTCGGCACTGACGATTCGGGAGGCCATGCGGATGCCGACGGCTTCACGAACCTCCAGGAGTTTCAGGCGGGGACTGATCCCCAGGATGCGGCGTGGGCTCCCGGGAATGCCAAGCTCGCCCACCGCTGGAGCTTCGCCGGCGACCTCGTCGATTCGGTCGGCGGAAGCAACGCGCAAATCCTCAACGACGACACGCCCAATGTCGGCCTCACGTCAGCTCAGAATCCCACGAGCCTCCAATTGCTCGGCGGGGCCAAGGGCACGAGCGACTACGTCCTTCTCGGCGAGAACCTCCTCAGCGATCTCCAGTCCGGAGGTGTCAAGCCGGTCACGATCGAACTGTGGGCGACCCAAGATGTCGTGCAGAACTGGAGCCGCATCTTCGACTTCGGCGTCAATGATGGAGTCAACCCCGGCCCCAACGAGTCGCTGCGCATGGTCTGGAGCCAAGGAACGAACCTCGCTGCCGACCAGATTGCCTGGGAGCCGACCGCTTCCTGGGCACCGGGCAACGCACCGTATGTCGAGTCAACCCCCTACCACATCGTGATGACCATCGTTCCGGCGGCCTTCACCAATGGCGCGCTCACGACCGGCGCGCAGGTCACTTGGTACTCCGCGCCGGCAAGCGGCAGTCAAGCGACGGGACACCCGCTCTACGGGGCCAAGGGGACCTTCAACACGGACAGTGGCATCGATCTGCGGGCACTCCTCGACAGCGCGTGCACGCTGGGCCGCTCGATGTATGGCGACAACACGGCCTCCGCGACCTACGATGAGGTGCGCGTTTGGAAAGGCGCGCTGAGCGAAACCGAGCGCGAGCTTTTCCAGCTTCTCGGGCCAGACAGCACGGACCGTTCCGACGCCGACAGTGATGGCTTCCCCGACTCGTGGGAAATGGCGCGCTTCGGCAACACGACCACCGCCACGGTGGGGGTGGATTCCGACGGCGACGGCACCAGTGACGAGGTCGAGTTCGCCGACGAATCCCATCCGAACGACATTCTTTCCACCTCCACGGACAGCGACAAGGACAACCTCGCCGACACTTGGGAGCGCCAGTATTTCAACAATCTCCTCCAGCTCGGCACCGACGATCCGGATGCGGACTTCGCCGACAACGAGACCGAGGAAGTCTATGGCACCATTCCCACCAACCGGAATTCCAGTCCCGACACGGATGGAGACGGCATTTCGGATGGCTGGGAGCTGGATTGGTTCTCCGATCTCACGACCGCGGACTCGACTCTCCGGCCCGGCGGCACGGACACCAACAATGACGGCGACTTCGATAGCGACGTCCAGGAGTTCCAAGGCGGTTTCGATCCCACCGACCACTTCTCCGGCCGGGACACCGAAAATAGCGGCGCGGGAGACGGTCTGCCGGACTACTGGGAGTTCTTTTACTTCGAACCACTGGTGGGAGCGAACTACCTGAACATCGTCGTTCCCTCCCAGGACTATGAACCGGACGGCGCCACCAATGCCGACGAATTCGCGGACGGCACCAATCCGGTGGACGGGAATGACATCCGGGACGTCAACGAGGATGGCTTCTACGACGGCATCCTGTTGGCGGCGTCGGACGGCTTCGGCACCACTTCGTTCAACGCCGGCACGAACTGGCCGGGCACCGTGGCCCCGGTGGCAGGCAAACATTATCTCGTCACCAACGGGTTCACGCTTCGCACACCCAACGTGGCCAATCAGACCACCGTGTTCGCGGGGACCAAGCTGGCGCTCGCCACGAGCCAGTTCTGGCTGAAGGGAGGCAACAGCGTCGCGCAGGCGAACTATGTCTTCGACGGAGTGACGGTCCGCAACGCCGAGGACGCCGGGCTGCCGGTCACGGTCGCCGGAACCATCCTCACATCGGATCCCTCCACGTTCTTTGCCGACAACGGTTCGATCATCGTGACGGCCAAGGTTTCGGGCAGCGGCGACCTGACCTTGAACGGCAATGTCACGGTCATCCGCCAAGTGCAGTTCGACAATGCGACCAACGATTGGACGGGCGACCTTACGATGAACCCGACCGCGAGCTTGGTGGTGAACGGCGTGCTGACCCCCGGCGCGGCAAGCGTTTACAATGTCCGGCCCGGGTCAACCGGCGTGACCAATTCGATCGGTGGCACGGGCACCCTTCACATGGCGGGAACGCTGAACATTGACCTCAGCGGAGTGGTACTGTCGCAAGGTGCCGCTTGGAACCTCGTCACGCTCCTCCCGACCTACGACGCCGGCTTCACGGTCGCCGACTCCGCCTCTTTGGCCGGCGGCTTCACGCCGGATGGAGCAGCGGCTGGCTCGCGGGTCTGGAGCAGCGGCGATGGAAATTACGAGTTCAGCGAGGCCTCCGGCATCCTCAGCTTCACCGGCACCTTGCCCGGCTATGTCGCGTGGGCCGGCACTTCCGGCCTGACCGCAGGGGTGAATGACGGCCCTGAGCAGAATCCGGAAGGCGACGCCTACGGCAACGTTCTGGAGTATCAACTCGGCGGCAACCCGCTTGCCTTCGATGGCGATCTGGTCGCGGCCACCCAGACCTCGACCCATCTGGTCTTCACCTTCGAGCGCTTCGACGCATCCGAGAATGACTCGACGCTGAACTTCCGGTGGGGAGCCGACCTCGCCACTTGGAACACCGTGGCGGTCGGCGCGACCAGCTCCGGACCGGATGCGAACGGTGTCGTCGTCACGGTGACCGAAGACGGCGGATCGAGCGCGGACTACGACCTGATCCAGATCCAGTTGCCGAAGACCAACGCGGTGGGCGGCAAGCTGTTTGGCCAGCTTCAGGGATCTCAACCCTGAGCCTGGCAGCAGGAAATCGCCCGGCGACAATTCGCTGCGATCTCCCTTGCCCCATGCTAAACCCGTGATGCGGGCTCGGGCATCGCCCCGGGCCCGCATCTGTCATCCGAAATCCGATTCGTGCAAGCGACCTCAAACCCGCCTCCGTAACCCCACCTCCAATCCCTGATTCCTCAGTCGACCATGAACATGAAACGCATGACCTACTTCGGCGCATTCGGGCTCCTTGCCATGCTTGCGGGTGCCGCCGACGTCGCCCCGCAGCCCGTCGCTCCCGCGGAACCTTCGATTCCGCCGCGTCCGGGCCAAGCCGCCGAAATCGGGCCGGATGACAAACCGGCCTACGACGCTCCTCCCGCTGGCTTCAATGCCAAGCGCGACGGTATTCCCCACGGTCAACTGGAGATGATCGAGTACGATTCGAAGACCGTCGGCACCAGGCGCAAGATGCAGGTGTACACCCCGCCCGGCTACTCGAAGGACAAGAAGTATCCCGTGCTCGTCATCCTGCACGGCATCGGAGGCGACGAGACCGAGTGGCAGCGGTTTGCTCAAGTGGACGCGTTGATGGACAACCTCATTGCCGACAAGAAGGCCGAGCCGATGATTGTCGTCATGCCGAACGGCCGCGCCCAGAAGGACGACCGGCCCACCGGCGACATCTTCAAGCACGCGCCAGCCTTCGAGGTCTTCGAGCGGGATCTGTTGGACGACGTGATCCCCGCCATCGACAAGCGCTACAGCACGTCGCCCGATCCGGAACACCGGGCACTTGCGGGACTTTCGATGGGCGGCGGCCAGACGCTGAACTTCGGCCTCCGCCACTTGGACACCTTCGCCTGGATCGGCGCGTTTTCCTCGGCCCCTAACACCAAGCCGCCCGCGCAACTCGTGCCCGACCCCGCCGTCGCGAAGAAGAAGCTCAAGCTCCTGATGATCACCTGCGGCAGCAAGGACGGCCTGTTCGGCATCAGCAAGGGCACCCACACCTACCTCAAGGAAAAGGACGTGCCGCACGTCTGGCATGTGGACGACCACGGCCACGACGCCACCCATTGGGCGGCCGCCCTCTACAGCTTCGCCCAGAAGATCTTCCGTTGAACGTCTCGAGCCCCGCTCCCGTTACCCCATGACTACCATCGCACGTTCCGTGGTCCTCCTCTTGGCCGCCACCGGTCTTCACTCGTCCGTCGCTGCGGAACCGGCCCTCCGCGAGGTGTATGAAAAGGACTTCCTCATCGGCGTCGCGCTCAATACCGGACAAGTCACCGGCCGCAACGCCAAGGCCGGAGATCTCGCCGGCAAACAGTTCTCCTCGCTCACCGCGGAAAACGACATGAAGTGGCAACTGATCCATCCCGATCCGGAGCGCTACACTTTCGATGCCGCCGACGCCTACTTCGAGTTCGCGAGGAAACACAAGATGGCGGTGATCGGTCACACGCTGGTGTGGCACAGCCAGACTCCCGGCTGGGTCTTCGCGGGGGCCGATGGCAAGCCCGCGACCCGCGACGAATTGCTCAAGCGCATGCGCGATCACATCCATACCGTCGCCGGCCGTTACAAGGGCAAGGTCAAGGGTTGGGATGTGGTCAATGAAGCTCTCTCCGACGGAGGGCCCGACATTCTGCGAGACTCGCCATGGCGGCGCATCATTGGCGACGACTTTCTCGACCACGCCTTCCGCTTCGCCAAGGAGGCCGATCCGAAGGCCGAGCTCTATTACAACGACTATGGCCTCGAGAATGAACGCAAGCGCGCCAACTGCGTGAAGCTCGTCAAAGGCATGCTCGAGCGCAAGGTGCCCATCGACGGCATCGGAACGCAATCGCACTTCCAACTCAGCCATCCGCCTGTCGGCGAGATCGAGAAAACCATCAAGGACTTCGCCGCTCTGGGACTCAAGGTGATGATCACCGAGCTCGATGTGGACGTGCTGCCCGGCCGCGGCGCTCCGGGCAATGCCGACGTCAACCGCCGCGAACAAGGCGACGCGACCACCAATCCCTACACCGCCGACCTTCCCGACGACATGCAGGAAAAGCTGGCCAAGCGCTACGCCGAGATCTTCGACATTTACCTCAAGCACCGGAAATCGATCACGCGCGTGACCTTCTGGGGACTCGATGACGGCCAGACTTGGCTCAACGGCTTCCCGATCCGCGGACGCACCAATCACCCGCTGCTGTTCGATCGAGAACTCAAACCCAAGCCCGCCTTCGAGAAGGTGATCCGGAAGGGCCGGGAAAGACGTCCGCGCTGAAGTCAACCGCTCGCCCTCGCTTTCGTCATGAATTCATTCACCCTCGTCTTGCTGGCAATCGCGCTGCTGGCCGCATCACCCCCACTGCGCGCGGAGGAGGGCCGCTGGGTCGCCACTTGGGGTACCGCGCCACAACTGACAGAGCCGGCCAACCTGCCTCCGGAACCATTGGCGGACAAGATGCTCCGGCAATTCGTGCGCGTCTCGCTTGGCGGGAAGAAGATCCGCCTCCGACTGGTCAATGCCTTTGGCAAGGATCCGGTCACGGTGAAGGCGGCGCGGATCGCGCTCGCGACCGGCAGGGGCAGCGCGGGCACCGGCGAGATCGATCCAGCGACAGACAAGGCGCTGGCCTTCGGCGGCAGGCCGGAAGTGGTCATCTCCGCTGGCGCGGAGGTGCTTTCGGACCCGCTGGATTTCGAGTTGCCGGCCATCGGCGACGTGTCCATCAGCTTGGCCTTCGGCGGCATTTCCGCCACCACGCTCAGCGGTCATCCCGGCTCGCGCACCACTTCGTTCATCGCTCCGGCGGAGAAGATATCGGCCGCGGATCTGCCGGAGGCGGTCAAAACCCAGCACTGGTACCTCATCGGCGGCATCGAGGTGGAGGCGGAGAAGAACCAGCAGGCCATCGTGGTGCTGGGGGACTCGATCACCGACGGACGCGGTTCAACCACCGATGGCAACGACCGCTGGCCGGACGTGTTGGCCAAGCGCCTCCAAGCGGATCCGGCAACCGCCGGCACCGGCGTGGTGAACATGGGCATCGGAGGAAACGCCATTTTCGGCGGGCTCGGCCCGGCAGCGGTGAAACGCTTCGGCCGCGACGTGCTGGGGCAGGCCGGGGCTCGGCATTTCATCCTGTTCGAGGGAGTGAATGACATCGGGGGCGCCAACGACTCCACGGCGGCTGAACTGCCGGACAAACTCATCGCGGCCTACACGCAGTTCGCCACCAAGGCGCGCGCAAAGGGCATGCGCGTCTTCGCGGCAACCATCACGCCTTTCGGTGCACACGGCTATTTCACTCCCGCCCGCGAGGAATGCCGCCAGAAAGTCAATGCCTGGATCCGCGACAACCGGGTGTTCGACGGAGTCCTCGACTTTGACGCCGTGGTCCGTGATCCGGCCAAACCAAGCCACCTGCTGCCCGCCTACAGCAACGACGGATTGCATCTGAATCCCGCCGGCTACCAGGCCATGGCCGCTTCGATCGATCTGAGACGCTTTGTGCCTTGAAAAGGCTTCATCGCCCCTTGCGAAGGAGCCCCGTCGTCATTGAAGCCACGAGCAATAAATCGTTTAATTTTCAACTTGAACTCGTCCCCGGTTCGCGATGAATTCCACATCGGACCCGGCGGAAACGCCGGGTTCGGACGTCGCGGCCGCGATGTCCATTCCCTGCAGGAAACACTGGTGGTCGTCGCGGGATATTTGGGTTTCCCGCGGCGACCAAGGTTCTCTTCCAGCCGGCTTTCCCGGCCCTTCCCTCACCTCCGGGACGATGGCCGGCTCGTCACGTCTCAGTCCCCTTCCGCATACTTGAAATACCTGAAATCGGCGGGTTGCCGCTGCCCGCTGATATCCTGGCAACACAAGCCGACAAAGGCGCCGGTGAAGCCGAGGTGGTGGTAGTCGTCGGAAAGGATCGCACCGTTGAGGACCGGGCCGATCTTCGTCCACTCGCCGCCGGCCACGGCGAACTCGAACTGCAACGCCGCGCCTTTCAAGGTGAGGCGCATGCCGATGGCACCGGTTGCGGGCACGGGCACATCGTCCACCAGCACCTCGCCGCTCCTCGCGGCGTCGGTGGCGATGATGTTGAGCGTGCGGCCCAATTCTTCGTCGTGGCTGACGCGGAGGTAGTAGTGGTTCTCCGTGTCGTAATAGGCGATGAGGCCGGCCATCTGCTGGAAAGTGACCGGCTCGAATTCCACGGACGTCTCCGCGCTGATGTCGAAGGACTGGACGCGGCGGGCGATCAGGCTCTGCCGGAAGTTGCTTACCGTCGGCTCCATGCCCTTCAGCCGCAGGTAGCCGGGACGTTCTGTTAGACTGAGCCATTCCCCTGTAACCGGCTGGCGCAAGCTTTGGAAATGAAGGTCCAGCTCCGGGGTATCGAAGTGCCCGTCCCACACGGCTTCCGTGAAGGGTTCTTCGGGGAGGCCGGCGGGGCCCTTGGTATTCAGGTGGGGAATCATGCCGCCTTGCTCCAGGTAGAGCCAGTCGTCCGCTCCCCACACGCACTTCTGGATGGCGGTCTCACGGCCGAGGGTGCAGTGCTTGCCATCGATGGGGCGGCCGCAGAGATGGGCGAGATACCACTCGCCCATTTGCGTTTCGACCAGCGAGGCGTGGCCGGCTTTCTGCAGCTCCGCCTCAAGGTGGCCGAAAGAGCTGAGCAGGTGCTTTTGCGGATGCAGCTCGTAAGGGCCATCGATCGCGCGCGATCTGGCAAAGGTCGCGGCGTGGGCATACTCGGTGCCGCCCTCGGCGGTGAGCAGATAGTACCAGCCGTTGCGCTTGTAGAGGTGCGGACCTTCCACCAGCCCACGCTCCGTGCCCTGGAAGATGTTCTTCACCGGGCCGATGAGGCTCGTCGTCTCGGGACAGAACTCCTGGAGCACGATGCCGGCGAAGCGGTTGTTTTCCTTGCGATGGTCCCAGAGCATATTGGCGAGCCACTTGCGTCCGTCGTCATCGTGGAAAAGCGATGGATCGAAGCCGCTGCTGTTGAGGAAAACCGGATCGGACCAAGGGCCTTCGATGGAAGGCGCGGTCACGAGGTAATTGTAGGCGATCTTGTACGGATCCCGCTTCCAGTACTTCACGTCCGTGTAGATCAGGTAAAAGATCCCGTCGGAATAAGACAGGCACGGCGCCCAGATGCCGCCGGAGTCCGGATTGCCAATCATGTCGAGTTGGCTGGGACGGTCGAGCGGACGAGTCAGCAACCGCCAGTTCACCAGATCGCGCGAGTGATGGATCTGCACCCCGGGAAACCACTCGAAGGTCGAAGTCGCGAGATAGTAATCGTCCCCCACCCGCAAGATCGAGGGATCGGGATTGAAGCCCTTCAAAACCGGGTTGCGGATGATCGTGGTGGAGGCAAGCGGCGCGGTCATGGAAATGAAACGTTTTATTCAGAAGGCGAAAAGGAGCGGTCGCTCACGAGGTCTGCCCGACCACGAGTGTGGGCCGGCAGGCGACGGACGGGATGGTGGTTTCCGGGCCGTTCCGGAACAATTCGAAGGCCATCCCGGCGGCCTTCCTTCCCATCTCGTAGGCGGGGATCCGCATGGTGGTGAGTCGCTGCCAAGCGCACAGCGAGGCGTAGTCGCCGTTGAAACTGGCGATCGCCAGCGACCCGGGAATGCGCACGCCGTGGTCATAGGCGGTGCGGCCCACGAGATTGGCCAAGTCGTCGTCATAGGCGATCACCGCATCGTGCCGTCGGATCACCTCCCAGTCAGCGCCAGAGAGTTCGACCTCCGGCCCCACGACTCCCTTGGTGGTCACGGTGTGGCAAGACGCCGGCAGCTTGGCTCCGCGCATCGCCTTCCGGTAGCCGGCCTCGCGGTCGGCGGCACTGTGGTGCATTTTCTTCACTGGAGCTCCGCCCTCGATGTGGCGGTGAAGGAAGCCGATGCGCCGGTAGCCCTTCCCGATGAGGTGACGCGTGAGTTCCCCGGCTGCCCACTCATCGTCCACATAGACCGAGTTCGTCTCGTGCCGGTCGTTGAGAAAGATGACCGGCAGGCGGGAGGCCTCCACCCGCTCGTAAATCTGGCGGGCGAGGTCGCTGTAGCTCTCGATGACCAAGGCATCCAGGTTGCGCTCGCTGAACACGGCGGGCATCGCCTTGGAAATGTCGTCGAGATCGGCGGGCAACCGGATCAGCGTGATGCGCGATCCCTCGCCTTCGGCGATGTCGTGAACCCCGGCCAGGTATCCAGTCGGCGAGTTCGTGAAGAGACCGGTCCTGGCGATGAAGTAGCCGATGGTGTCGAAGCTGTTGGAGCGGATCGAACGCGCCCCGGCATGGGGCTGGTAGTTCAGCGCGCTGGCGACCCGCTTCACCCGCTCGATGGTCTCTGCATGGAGCTTGATGTTGGATTTCGGATGCGGCCGCAGCGCTTGCGACACCGCCGCCGTACTCAAGCCGGCGGCCTGGGCGATGTCCTTGATCGTCGCTCGTCTGGATGGAGTCATGGGCCGGTTTCCAACAATGGGGGCGCTCCCCCGTGGCTGCTTCTCATGGCGATTCATTGCAAGCCGCCCCCTGTCAGACCGGGGCGATCTCCCCGGTCGCGAGGGCGCGGCGGCGCGCGAGTTCATCGGCCATCTCGATGGTCGCGTGCTTGTTGAGCTTGTACCTGGCGAGCAGAATCGTGCAGGCCACGAACATCAGGCCCACGATGACGGAGGCGCTGAAACGGTAACCCGCCACCGCCCCGGCCGCCCCCGGCACCTTCGTGTCGTAGTCGAAAAACCCGGCCATCACCCACAGGAACGACGCCTGCCCGAAAGCGAGTCCCGCCTTCAAACAAAAGCCGATGGTCGCGAAGACGGTGCCGGTGAAGCGGCGGCCCGTGGTCAACTCGGAATAGTCCGCCACGTCCGCGAACATCGCCCACACCAACGGAACAGTCGGCGCATACACCACCGAAGCGAAGATGGTGAGCGCGATCATGCCGCCGATGTCGGTCGGCCGGAGCAGATAGAAAGCGAACGCGCACAGGGCCGATAGGCCGAAGCCGGTGACCGCGACGGCCTTCTTCCCGAAGCGCCGCGCGAAGGACGCGGACAGCATGATCACCAGGATCGTGGTCGCGGTGCCGGCCATGTTGATGATGCTGTTGAACACGTCGGCGACATTGGATTCCGCGAGACTGTCGCGGGTACCGTGGACGACGTAGCCGAGCCATTCGAGCAGCCCGCCCGGCTTCGCCTCACCGGAAGCCAGCGGCCCCGCGGTGAGGCCGATCCTTTCGAGGAAATCGTACATCGCTCCTCGATCCACATACTGGTGGTAGTAGTTGTAGTTCGCGCCGCCCCGGAACGAGAGGATGGCGAAGTGAATGAGCGTCATGCCCGCCATGACTTTCCACGGACTGTTCCCCAGCAAGTCCTTGAAGTCCTGCTTCGGCGGCGCGTGAACCTCGGCGACCGGCTTAATCCGCTCGCGAGTCGTGAAGAAGGTCATCAGGAACAGCGCCAGGCAAAGCACCGCCCACAGGGTCATCGTCACCTGCCAGCCGTGCGCGCGGTCGTGGCCCTCCGAGAACTTCGCCACCAGTGGCAGCGTGAAACCGCCGACAATGAACTGCGCGATGTTCACCGCGACAAAGCGGCAGGAGTTGAGCTTCGCCCGCTCGTTGAGGTCGGCCGTCATCACGCCGCCCAAGGCCGAGTAGGGCATGTTGTTCATCGAGTAGAGCGTCATCAACATCGTGTTGGTGATCGCCGCATAAATGACCAGCGACGCCGTGCTCCATCCCTTCGGGGTCGTGTAGGCGAGCACCATCACCACCGCCCACGGAATCGCGGTCCAAAGGATCCACGGGCGGAACTTGCCCCAGCGCGTGTTCGTCCGGTCCGCCCATACCCCCATGATCGGGTCGAAGACGGCGTCCCACAGCTTCGGCCAGAGCAAGATCGCGGCGGCGGCGCTCGCGGAGAGTCCAAACGTGTCCGTATAGAAGTTCGTCTGGAACAAGATCATCGTCATGAAGACGAAGTTCGCCGCGGCGTCGGCTCCGCTGTAGCCGATCTTCTCGGTGAGGGAGAGCTTGGTTGGGTTCATGGCAGCGGGTGACGGTGTGGCGCGCGTTCGGCGAGGCGAGTTCCAGCCTGTTAGCGACCCAGCTCCGCGGCTGTCCATGGTCCGGTGCGATCCTTGTATCGCTCGCGGATCTCTTTCACCTGCGCCGGCGTCACCGGTGAGGCATCGTTCGACCAACTCTGCCGCACGTAGGTGAGCACGTCGGAGACCTTCTGGTCGTCGAGGTCCACATGGGCCGGCATCACGCTGTTGAAGTCGTGGCCGGCGACCTTGACCGGTCCTTGAAGCCCGCCGGTGACGATGCGGATCGGCACGCCGGGATCGCCCGTGAGCCAGTCGGAACCATCGAGCGGAGGAAACGCGCCTTCGAGGCCTGTCCCGGCGGGTTGATGGCAAGCGATGCAGGTCATGCCGTAAATCTCTGCACCGCGTTTGTGAACCTCGGGATCGGGCGCGAACTTCTTGCCCGCGGCGGCGGAAGCATTGCCGGCGTTGGCGGCAAGCTCGGCGAGCAGACCTTTGGCGCCACTCGCACCCGGAATCTCCGTCAGCGAAATATCGTCATAGATGACGGTCCCGGATGCTCCTCCGAATGCCCCGATCAAGCAGTGGACCAGCAACCGCGTGCGATCGCCGGTCTCGAGCTCGGTGGAAAGCCGGGTCCACCCGGAATTTCCGCTGATGTGATTGGTGCGGTCGCCGCCCTCGCAGAACAACATCGCCCCCAAGCCCTCGCCGGCTGGCTGAAGGTTCACGGCCTTCGCCCATGCGGACAAGCGGTAGCGGGTGCCCGGCTTGACCCGCAGATTGACGACGGCACCGCCATCGACGGTCTTGGTCGAGGAGAGCGCGAGCCCCGGCGTGCCATTGCGGCCGTCCTTCGTGCTGCTCAGCTCGAATGGAGTTCCATCGCCGTAAACGCGGACCTCGCTCCAACCGGCTGGCTTGCCCTCGATCACTTCATCGAAGCTGGCATTCGGCATCAGGTTCGGCATCTCCCGCTTCTCGGTCACTTCGCCGGTATACCCTGCGGCCTTGGCGGCGGCGGTCACGCTGGCGGCGTGGCGGGTGGCCGCGATCTGCCATCCATCCTTCAGCGTGACCTCCCCGGTGATGTGCGACTCTTCCTTGGTGATCAGATGGAAGAGGGCTTTGCCCAGGTCCGCATCCTCCGGAAGACCGGCGAGGGAAACGAGCACTTCGGCGAGCTCGCGGTCGTCGGCAACCTTCACGGTGCCGTCCGCGACGTAGGCTTCCTTGAGCTGCTCCGGCGTGGCGACCTTGATGCCGGCTCGTCGCACGGCGCGGACGTTCGATTGGAGCGCGGCACTAACAGTCGTCGCGTCGAGAGCGCCAAGGCCGGCCAAAGCATAGACGCCGTGGGCCGAGGCCTTGGTGCCGGCGGCAGCCAGCGAGCGAAGCTTGTCCGCGAGGTTCTTCATGCCGCCTTCCACGATCAGCCGCTGCGCTTGCAGACGCCAGAACAGGTTCGGGTGATCGAGCGCGGCGAGCAGCGTCTCCGGCTTGGCGGGATCGAGGCCCGGATTGGCGTCATCCTTCGAGCCCTTCGGATAGATGCGGTAAACGCGGCCGTACTGGGTGTCGCGCAGGGGCGTCTCGTAGGCGTTGCCCTTGCCATTCTTGGCATCGAGGCCGGACGACTGGCGGTTCGGCGTCGGGTTGTGCTGGATGATCAGGTTGTACCAGTCGCAGATCCACACCGCGCCATCCGGGCCGACTTCGGCGCAGACCGGGCCGGACCAAGCGTCGGCGCTGTTATAGAGGTTGTTGAAGCGCTGCACGGCCTTGTAGCCGGAGCCTTGACGGCTGACATCGAAGGTTCCCACCAGCTTGCCGGTGGCCTCCGTGATGAAGGCGGTCTCCTCACGCCATGGCTCCGGGAAGCGCTCGGCAGTGTAAAAGGCGTGGCCCGCGCCGGCGGTGTATTTCTCGTGCTGGTCCACCTGACGGATGTCGGTGGAACTCGGATTGAAGATCGGATTGTCATCGGCGCGCGGCGTCCGCGGAGCGCGCCGGCCTGCCGAAGCGTAGGCGGCTTCCGGATGGGTCAGGTAGAATGATGGGTTGCCATTCGCGGTCGAACCCATCACGTCGAAGTCCGAGGTGATGCCGAGCCCCCAGGTGTTATTGGTGGTCGGTTGGAGGTATTCGAGTTCGAGGCCGTCCGGCTTGAAGCGGAACACACCCTGGGTGAACTGCTGTTGCTTGCCACCCACATAGCCGCGGAAGCCGGAATAGCCGACGGTGGCGTAGATCCAGCCGTCGGGAGCGTGGCGGAGGTTCGAGACGCCGGCGTGGGTGTCGCCCATGCCGAAGCCACTGAAGAGCACCTTGCGAACGTCGGCCCTGTCGTCGCCGTCGGTATCCTGAAGGAACAGCATCTCGCTGCCATTGGTGCA
>CBKZPU010000079.1:0-21975 GCA_966696705.1 uncultured Verrucomicrobiaceae bacterium
GGGGTGCATTTTGGCGCGCCATGAAGCCTGCCATCGGATCTCCCGCCCCGGATTTCACCGCCCCCGTTACCGGCGAGGGCTTCGGCGATGACGCCACCGTGACTCTCTCCGCCCTCCGCGGCCAGCGGGTGGTGCTGGTCTTTTACCCGAAGGACGACACCCCCGGCTGCACCAAGCAGGCCTGCGCCCTGCGCGACGGCTGGGACGACGTGAACGCCAAGGCCCGGATCTTCGGCGTTAGCATCGACCCCGTGAAAAGCCACCGGAAGTTCATCGCCAAGCACGACCTGCCGTACCCGCTGATCGCCGATGAGGATCAGTCGATTGTGAACGCCTACGGGGTGTGGGTGGAGAAGTCGATGTATGGGAAATCCTTCATGGGCACCGAGCGCAGCACCTTCGTCATCGGCGCGGACGGGGCCATCGAGGCGGTGCTGGAGAAAGTCTCGCCCGACGAGCACCTCGCGCGGCTGCGGGAAGTGTTGGGTTAATGGATTGAGCTTTTTCGTTCGGTCTCCCTAATCTCCGCCCGCCCGATGCCCGCCGCCGTGCCGAAACCACCCGCCCATCCTCTTGCCGCACTGATGTCGATCGGCGGGATGTCGCTGGTGCTGGCCGCCGCGCTGGAGCTGCTCGGGTTTTCCCAAAAGCTCGACCTGCTGGTGGCCGCTTGGGTTAAGACCACCGGCCTCGGCGGCGAATTCCGCGCCCTGCCCGCCTACGTCCCGTGGCTGTGGGCCGTTCCCATGGTGCTAGGCCTCGCCGGCGGCATGCTCGGCTCGCGGAAAAACTGGCGTCGCTCCGTGCTGTGGGCGACCACCCTCGTCCTCACGGTCGCGTGGGTCCCGGTGCTCGCGCTGGCGGGCTACCAAGCCGAGATCACCATGCCGCTGCTCGCGCTGGTCTGGTGCGGGCTGTGGGCGATGATCTACGCGACCCGCCACCAGGAACCGGGCGACGACTGACTCACTGTTTTCATGGCCCGCATCGAATACCCCGAAGCCGTTGGCAAGCTGGTGGACGAACTCCGCCGCCTCCCCGGAGTCGGCCCGCGGAGCGCGGAAAGGATCGCCATCTGGCTGCTGCAGAGTGCCAAGGCCGACCCGCTCGCGCTCGCCGCCGCCTTGGAGAAAGCCAAGGCCGAGGTCGTGGCCTGCCCCACCTGCGGCTTCTTCGCCACCGCCGAGCGCTGCGCCATCTGCGCCGATCCATCGCGCGAGTCTGTCTTGTGTGTCGTCGAGCAGGCCACTGACGTGCTTCCGCTCGAACGCTCCGGCGCCTTCAAGGGCCGCTACCACTGCCTCGGCGGAAAACTCTCGCCGCTCGATAATGTCACTCCCGATGACCTGCGCATCGGCTCGCTGCTCCGCCGCATCGAAAGTGAGCAGGTCACCGAGGTGATCCTCGCCCCCGGCTCCGATGTCGAAGGCGAGGCCACCGCGAACTACCTCGCCGGCCTGCTCAAGGGGAAGTGCCACGTCACCCGCATCGCCCAAGGCTTGCCCGCCGGCGGCGGTCTCGAACACGCCGACGCCCTCACTCTCGCCCGCGCCTTGGAAGGGCGCCGCGGACTGTAGATTCATCTCTCCCCATGAAACGACTTCTCCTCCTGACCTCCATCTTGTCGCTCAGCTCCTGTTCGCTGATGTTCGAGGCGGCCGACATTTCCAATCGCCGCTCGAAGGAAGTCGCCACCACCGAACAGCTCTCCGGCGACGGCTTCTCCCTTCGTCCTCCCGAAGCGCGCCTTTATCCAATCAAAGATCTCCCTCTGAAAGGCGGCGTGACCCTGCGTCCCACCGAGACGATGCTTGATGGCCTCGTCTACGCCGTGACTCCCTTCGCCACCTCCGCGCCGACCACAGAGGCCGCCGCGCGCGAGTGGATTGCCATCTGGACGAATGCCGGCGCCAGTGTCGATGTCCTCGAAACCACGTCTCGCACCTTTGCTGGTCGCAAGGCCACCCGTAGCTTGGTGGAAATCCGAAAAGGTCGCGAGCAACATTTCGCGATGTTTCTCACCGTGAAGCGGGACCATGACTTCCTGATCCTCGTCCACAGCAATGGCAATCGCTGGCAACAATCGCGGGACAAGATGATCGCGGAGTGCCGGAAGAATTTCCAGAAACTGCTTGATGTCACCCGCTTGACTCCGACCCGCTGAGTTCTCTCGCATCCTCATGGCTCCGCCTCCACGCAAACGCCCGCATTTCCACGCCAAGAAAGCCGCTTGGCAACGCCCCGGCCCGCCGCCGCCGAAAAAGCGCGCGGGCGGTGGCGAACAAGGCTGGGACCAGGTCGCCGGTTGGTACGACAAGCTCGTGGGCGACAAAGGCTCCGACTACCACCGCAACGTCATCCTGCCCGCTGCGCTGCGCCTGCTCGCTCCGAAGCCTGGCGAGAAAATCCTCGATCTCTGCTGTGGCCAAGGCGTGCTCATCCCGCACCTACTTGAGGCGAAAGCCTCCCGCGTCACCGGCGTCGATGCCTCCCCGCGGCTTATCGACTCGGCCCGCGCCCGCTTCCAAAACGACAAGCGCGTCGAGTTGATGGTCGCCGATGCCTGCGCTCCGGGCCCGTGGGCCGATGGCTCGCACGATGCCGCCGCCTGCATCATGGCCGTGCACGATGTGCCGGACCTTCCGGCGATGGCGCGCCAGGTCGCTGCTGCTCTCAAGCCCGGCGGCCGCTTCGTCGCCGTCTTCATGCACCCCTGTTTCCGCATTCCCCAACAGGCCCATTGGGGCTGGGACGAAGGTCGTAAGCTCCAATTCCGCCGCGTGGACCGCTACGGCGTGCCGCAGGAAATTCCCATCGTCACTCATCCCGGCCAAGGGGGAGGGGACACCACTACCTTTTATCATCGTCCCGTCGGCGAAGTCCTCACCGCCTTCGGCCAAGCCGGCTTGGCGATCACCGTCTGCGAAGAACTCTTCAGCCACCGACGTTCGCAGCCAGGGCCGCGCGCGAAGGGAGAGAACCGGGCGGTGAAGGAGTTTCCGGTGTTTCTGGCGATCTCGTGCGTGAGGCTGCCTTGAGTGCCCGGCACTTCCGGCTATTTAAGAACTACGGGTTTCCTCCTCGTAATTCTGAGGTTCCGAACATCCAGTAGGTAGTCGTCGAAAGCGACATCCTTCTCGGCTAACAATGTGGGCTTCGAAAGATAGAGAGCGTTCTGATCATGAACCCACCCTGTCGATCCACGCCAAATTACCGATGCAGTGGTGTGGGTCAGGTGTTTGATCTTCTTCCCGTCGTAGAAGTCCTCCAGAGACCACGTTTTGAGTTCGCGGCCCTGGCCATTGTAAACGGCAACTACCCGCGGCCCTAGCCCGACGCCGAAATACTGATCGAGCATGACGATTCGATCTCCAGCGTCGTTGATAAAGAAATCGAGCGGATGGTGCTCAATGTGGAAGCGCGTGGTTTCCTGATAGTCCTGAGACCCCTCGTTGAGCCGATACACGATAAGATGCATCTTGCTCCACTTCTTTCCATCGTTGTCCAGTCGCTTCGGAGGAATGGCGCGGAGGAGCGATTTCCCTTCCGGCGACGAAACGGTTTGTGGAGTGGCAGGAGCCCATGAGTCGGCCCATGCAGGGAAAGCGAGGAAGGTCAGGAAAAGCAACAAGGCCAGGATCTTCATTTCTTGAGACGAGTTAAGGGAGAGCGGGGAGACGGAGAATCTTGGCCGGGTATTCGAACCGGGAGGTTCCGACGGAACCTCCTAATCCTCTTCGCTGGTTCGTAGTGGATGCCGAACTACGCTTCGTGGATCGGGACCCGAGGATAGTCGCCATGGAATCCGTATCGTGACTCGAAGTTGACTCTTGCCCGAAGAAGGGCAACGGCGTTGATGTTTTGGGCTTCCAGGCCGGCGTTGAGCCTGTGGAGGGAGCAGAAGAGCTTTTGGTCCTTGATGCTCCGGATGGAGACGAGTCCCGGTTCTTCCATGGCGCTGTCAGTAGTGGCTTCGTAGAAGAGATGGGCGGGAACGTGCATATTCTCGTTGAAAGGCTCAGCGAGGGACCAGTCAACGATGGCTCCTTCGAGCCAGTAGCCTCCAAGCTCATCGAATTCGTAGAGCACGGTCCCGAAGTGGTAGAAGCTGACGCTCTTGATGCGGACGCGTTTTCCGGCGTGTTGTGCCATTCCCTTCGGAGTCATTGGGTGCGTCCCGAAGCGTTCCTCGAGATCGTCGAGGACCTTAGCGCTGGCGAGCATCACATACTCGCCGGCAAGAAACGCGGAATGGTAGTCGGGCATTTGGCGCGGGCGCTGGAGCGCTTCAGTTGGCTGGCTTGGCCGGGGTATCCGTGGCAGCCTTTCCGGCCGGAGTGGACGAGGAGGTGACGAGCCGCTTGAAGGTGAACCGGGTGTAGTAGCCCTTTTCGCGTTCTTCGTGATAGTCCACGAGTTCCCAGCCTTCGCTTCCCAGTTTGTTGAGTTCTTCCGTGGGAAAGTCGCGGGAGAAAGAGATTGTCTGGCGGTATTCCCACTTCGGGGCTGCCGCGAAGGAGGAGGAGGCTGGCTTGCACTGCGGCAGGATCACAAGCACGGCGGCGATGAGGAGAGTGCGATTCATAGTATAGAAGGGTGGCATGGAAGCGGTGGTGATATCGTTCCTTGCCGGTCGCAAGCCAGCCGGCATCGAGCCCTATTTTTCAACCACCTTCTGCCCGAACCCGATGTCGTGCCCATCCAGATCCTGGATGCCGAATTCGCGGCAGCCATAGGGTTGGTCGCAGGGGCCGTAGTCGATCTTTGCGCCGTTCTTCACGAACTCGGCATGCAGGGCATCGGCGTCATCGACCCAGAAGTAGGCATTCCACATGTTGTGGGAGACGGTCCAGTGGGGGATGACATGCGCGGGGTCCTCGGCCTGCTTCAGCATGAGATACATGCCATCGCGATGGAGGATGACGAAGCCGGGCGGGTCTCCCCAGAAGCGTTCGTAGTGGAAGCCCATGGTGTCGCGATAGTGATTCGCGGCAGCGACGACGTCGCGGACGAGCAGGACGGGTGCGCTGGAGAGGAGTTTGGGGGACATCGGCGTGATCCGTGATCGGTGGAAAGTGCTTTGGGAAAGACGTCTGAGCGGGAAGAGAAAACAAATGGTTCCCAGCTTTGCTGACATCGCCGTAATGTGTTGGCGATGCAATTCAGATGGAAGATGGGCAAACGATGGCGGTTGGTCCTTTTCCTGGTCGTTTTGGTGGCGGGATGGCGAATGCTTCCCGCGTGGGGCATTTTCTCGGGGCGGAACCTGCTAGGGACGATCGTCCATCAATTGCCACCACCGGAGTTTCTCCCGCCCGCTACTGCGCCGAATGAAGTGCGCCGGGGGCTATCGCATCCCGGATTCGAGTCTGCGAAGTTGATGGGCGAACTAGTGCTAATGCCGCGGGCGATCCGTCACGGACATGCCTTCTGGCGTGGTCGCTGTCCTCTGGATGAAAACACGCGGAAGGCGCTGGCCGCCGTGTTGAACGATCCCTCGACGTACGAGGAGTGGTGGGGAGAGTCCGGCTGTGGCGGCTTTCACGCGGATTGGTATTTGGCGTGGGGAGCCGGTGATTCCCGGAGGGAATCGATGATCTGCGAAGGATGCCACGAGGTCCTGCTTTTCCGTGAAGGTCTCGTGATCCGCTGCCAACTCAGCCGGGAAGGATTCGAGCGGATCACTCGCCTCACGGACCAGAAGAGCCTTTGATTACGTGTCTCGCAGGCGGGCGATCCTCGAGCTCGGGCTAGGACCGCAAGCCGCCCGGCTTAGGACCGCCAGCGCTTGGACAAGTCGCCATAGGCATCGATGCGGCGGTCGCGGAAGAAGGGCCAGATGCGGCGGAAGTCTTCCACGCCCCCGAAGTCGAGGTCGTGGTAGAGGATCTCCTCTTGGTCGGTGGAGGCTTTGGCGACGAGTTGGCCGTAGGGATTGGCGACAAATGAGCGGCCCCAGAACTCGGTGTTTCCCTCGGTGCCGGTGCGATTGACGGCGGCGAGGTAGCAGCCGTTGGCGACGGCGTGACCGCGTTGGACGGTTTCCCATGCGCAGTGCTGGGCATCGCCGAGCGCGGGCTTTTCTTCGGGCAGCCAGCCGATGGCGGTGGGGTAAACGAGGAGTTGCGCACCGCCGAGGGCCATCAGGCGGGCGGCTTCGGGATACCACTGGTCCCAGCAGATGAGCACGCCGATCTTGCCGAACTTGGTGTCCCAGACCGGCCAGCCGGTGTCGCCGGGGGTGAAGTAGAATTTTTCCTCGAAGGCCGGGTCCTGCGGGATGTGGCTCTTGCGGTAGAGGCCCATCAAGAAGCCATCGGCATCGTGGATGGCGGCTGTGTTGTGATAAAGGCCAGGGCCGCGGTGCTCGAAGAGTGAGGAAATCAGGACCACGCCGCAGTCGCGGGCAATTTCGCCCAAGCGGTCCGTTACCGGGCCGGGCAGGGGATCGGCGAGGTCGAAGAGGGCGGGATCCTCGACGATGCAGAAATAAGGCGTGAGGAACAGCTCCTGGGTCACGACGATGTTCGCGCCTTCCTTGGCCGCCTTGCGGATCAAGGCTTCGTGGTGATCGAAGGCTTCGGCTTTCGTCGAAAAGCCGCGGGACTGGAGCAGCGCGATGCGAGGCATGGCGGAAAGGAAAGGCACGAGGCGGCGGCGGGCAAGCGAGGAAGCTGAAGGGGGCGATGGGTGGGACGGGAGTCTCGCGGTCCCGGCGGAGGAAGCGGTGGCGGTGGCCGCCGGCGGGTGTAGGTTCAAGGATGGCGCTGCCGTCACCATGGGTGCTCGGATGTTTGGCGCTGCTGGCATGTTCGCCGCAGCGGGGGGCGGAGGCGCGCGATGAGGAATCACGAAAGGGGGACACCATGGTAGCGGAACAAATCGAACGGCGCGGGGTGAAGGATCCGCGCGTGCTGGAGGCGATGCGCAAGGTGCCGCGCCACGAATTCGTGCCGGAAGATGAGCGGCACGAGGCCTACGACGACCGGCCGCTCCCGATCGGCCACGGCCAGACAATTTCCCAGCCTTACATCGTCGCCATCATGACCGAGGCGCTGGGGCTGAAGGGCACCGAGAAGGTGCTCGAGGTGGGCACGGGCTCGGGCTACCAGGCCGCGGTGCTTTCCGGGCTGGCGAAGGAGGTATTCACGATCGAGATCGTGGAGCCGCTCGGCAAGCAGGCGGCGGAGGTGCTGAAACGGCTCGGCTACAAGAACGTCAGCGTGCGCGTCGGCGATGGCTACCGTGGCTGGAGGGAGGAGGCGCCTTTCGATGCGATCATCGTGACCTGCGCGCCGGATGCCGTGCCGGAGCCGCTGGTCCACCAACTCGCCGAGGGCGGACGGATGATCATCCCGGTAGGACCTGAGGGAAAAGCGCAGCAATTGGTGCTGTTGAAAAAGCGGCACGGCAAGCTGCACCAGCAGGAGATCTTGCCGGTGCGTTTCGTGCCGATGACGGGCGAGGCGCGCGAGCGGTGAAGCTCAGGCGAGGTAAAGGTCCTCAACCTTCAGGGTGAGGCCGATGGAGCGAAGGGTGAACTCGCCGGTGCGATGAGTCTCTCCAGGTTCCCATCCGTCGGCACGGCGGAATACCGATACTTCCGCACGCTCGGGATGCTGGCTGATTACCGCGTATTCCTCAAGGCCGGTATGCGCCGATAAACGACGTTATCGAGTGAAAGCACAAGTGCGCGCACGTCGTCGTTCCGCGTGTCTTCGTCCGATTTCCGGGATGTCGAAGCTTTGCTCCTCACAAGCTCATTTCCCGCTGAGCCGGGAGATCGCATCGGCCACCGCGTCGGGCGCTTGCTTCGCTTCCATGGGGAGCGCCGAGGAGTGGACCGTGCTACCGCTCGCATTGACCGCGCTGACGGTACCCGTGCGGAAGTCGAGGACCACCTTGGGCCCGGGCAGGGAGGCGGCGTCGGCGGCGAAGGCGAACGCTTCGAAGTTGCCGGACGATTTGATCGCCGCTTCGACATCGGCATTCTCGCCAATGAAGGCGATCCGCACGGTGTCGGTGGCAGGAGCGATCGTGTCGCCGCGGAAGATTTCGGAAGTCGCGGCGTCGGGAGCCGAAAGCATGGGAATCGCGACCCCCACGACCACCGCAGCGGCGGCGGCCAGGCCGAAGCTCGGCGATGCCAGCCAGTTGCGGAATCTCTCCGTCAGCGAAATCCTGACAGGGGTGGGTTCGGCGATCCGCGGAACGAAGCGGACGGCGAGGTCGGCGGCCAAGCCGGTGGGCATGGCCGGAGCTAATTCCCGCGGATGCAACACGAGGCTGCGGCTGAGGAGATCGCGGGCGGGGAGGAGGCGTTCTGGAAGGTCGGGGTCCATGGCGTCAGGCGTTTCAATCGCAGGCTTGATGGGCCGATTTTCAAAATATTAAATTTTCCCTAATTTTCTCCAAGGCCCCCTCAACGAGTTCGCCGATCACGCGGCGGCGGGTCGAGGCCGAGGCTCCGGCTTTGATGCCAAGCTTGGCGCAAAAGGCGTCGTTGGTGACGAGGTCCTGCACCGTGGCGGTCTGGGCGACATACAAATGGTAAAGGAGTTGCCACTCCAGTGGAGTGAGCGCTTCGCGGCACTCGGTGTAGATCTTGTCGAAGCTGAGGTTGCCGTCGGTGGTGGCTTCGAACTGCACCGGCCGGTCCGCATCTCCGGTCAGGGCGTCGAAACTCTCGCCGGCATTCGGTTGGTTCTTCAGGGCGCTCTTGCGGCGGAACCAGTCGATGGCGCGGTATTGCACGATCCGTGAGTGAAGCGGGATGATTTCCTCGAAGACCGTCGGATCGAGGATGGGCGCGCGGCGGCTTTCCTCCCGTTCACGCACCAATTCGACCAAGGTATCACTGAAGACGTCTTCCGCGTCGGCCCCTTGGATTCCCTTGCGGCTGAGAGTCGCGAGGGCCAACGGGCGCAGAATATCCGGCAGGCGGTTCCACTCGGGATCGCTGAAACCGCGCTCCGGATGGGTGCGCTGGAGCCGGTCGAGATCGAGGTTGTGCGCGTAGCGGCGATCCTCGGGATCGTGATGGCGCTGCGGATCCGCTTCTTTCCGGCGGATCCCGGCCACCAGATCGCGGGTGGCCTCGGCGGTTTCCTGAATCACCCGGGCGGTGAACTCGGCCTCGGGCGGCAGTTCCTCGTAGTCGAGGCAAATGTTCCGCAGAACCTGCTCGGCAATCTTGGCCGCCTCATCCTCCGGCACGAGGACGCCTTCCACCGGCCGGCGGGCGCGATGCCAGCAGGCTTCCCAGCACTTTTCCAAGTGCCGTTGGGGGTGCACGGGGGACATTGGGTGAAGCGGAAATTAGAAAATACTAAAAAAGATAGCTTTGCAAGTGTCTAAGTTCACCTTATTTTCAAAATCATACGAGCGGTCGTCAGTCCCACCGAACGCATCGACATGAAACTCTCCCTCTTCCCCCTTGCCGGGCTTGTACCGGCCCTCCTCATCGTTTCCGTCCATGGCCAAGCCGTAGGCGTGCCCGTTTTGTCCACTCCTGGCTCGGCGACGTGGTTGAGCGAGATCACCACCACCGGCACCCGGACGATCTTTACGATCACCGGCGATACCGTCCTCGACTGGGGTCAGTTCAATCTCGGCTCCGGCAGCGAACTGGTCTTCGATTTTGTCGGTGGCAACAGCGTGGTCAACATGCTCAACGGCACCTCGACGCAGACGATCGCCGGCAACGTGACCTCCAATGGCAACGTCGGGTTCTTTTCTCCCAACGCGTCGCTCAAGGTGACCGGTACCGTGACGGCGGAGAACGTGACGCTTGCGACGATGAACGTGGACCCGCAGGCATTCAATTCCGGCGAGACCTTCACGATGACCGCGGGCTCCGGTTCGACGCTGACCGTCAGCGGTTCGGTGTCGGCGACGAATGGCAGCGTGGTCTTGGCCGGCCCGACCGTGCGCGTTGCCGGTAACGGCCTGATCCAAGCGACCGATGCCGTCCGCATTGGCGGTGGTCGCGAGATCACGGTGGAGAAGAGCGGCATCGGCAAACGGCTGAGGGAAACCAGCGGCCAAGGCTTCGTGCTGCACATGGGCGAAAGCCGCGCTCCACGCATCGAAATTGCCGCGGGTCAGGAAATCAACAACGGCGGCCGGCTCGATACCGGCTCGGCCAACCGGCGGATCTTTCTCGAAGTCGGGCAAGACGGCAAAATCCTCCGCGAGGGAAGTGGCGTGATGGTGGGGTGGACCGTTATCAAGGGCGAGTACCTCAAGGACGGAATTCCCGTGGATCCCGATGTGGACGATGTCCGCGCCGCAGTGAATACCTCGACCGTGAAGATGCCGGCCCTCAAGCGCCCGGATGGCTCGTCGGTCAGCTCGTCGCGCACACTGGTGAATGACGTTCCCATGTCTGCCAGCGCGGACAGCGGACGCGATCGCAAGCGCGCGAATTCGCAGGTCGCCAGCAACGGCAAGGCGAAGCCGCTGGTCCAGCGCGCCTCGTTCTTCGGCATGCGCGGTGGCAGCGAGAAGAAACGCTGAGGTGATCGATCAAATCTCCACCATTTCGCCGAGCACCGCGACATCCACCGCGCCACCATGCTGATCGGTCAGCGCGTCGCGCAATGAATTCGCGCGTTCCGGTTCGCCGTGGACCAACCACACCCGTTTTTTGGGGCCGGTCATGCGGTGGAACCAGTCGAGCAGTTCCGAGTGGTCGGCGTGGCCGGAGAAGGAGTCGATGGTTTCGACCGCCGCGCGGACCTTCACCGGTTTTCCAAAGATGTTCACCACCGGCCGGCCGTCGCGGATCGCGCGGCCCAGCGTGTTGTCGGCGCAGTAGCCCACGAACAGCACCGTGTTTCGCGGGTCATCGAGTCCATTCTTGAGATGGTGGCGGATGCGGCCCGCCTCGCACATGCCGGAGGCGGAAATGATGATGCACGGGCCGCTGGCGGAATCGTTGAGCTTCTTCGAATCGTTCACCGAGCGGATCAAATGCAGCCCTTCGAACAGGAACGGGTCGCGTTCGTCGAACAGGAAGCGATAGACCGTCTCGTTGAAACACTCCGGGTGGATGCGGAAGATCTCGGTGGCGTTCACCGCCAGCGGGCTGTCCACATAGACCGGCACCGTTTTCAGTTTTCCGGTGTGGAAGAGCTGGTTGAGGAGGTAGAGAAGCTGCTGCGTGCGCTCCACTGCGAAGGCCGGGATCATGACCTTGCCGCCCTTCCTCAAGGCAGCTTCCAGAAGCTGGCCGAACTCGTCGGTAGCCCCCGTGGGCAGTTCGTGTTCGCGGCCGCCATAGGTGCTTTCCATCAGCACGAAATCCACGTCCCGCACCACCGCCGGATCGCGCAGGATCTCATTGCCGCCGCGACCGATGTCGCCGGAAAAGAGGAAGCGCTTCTTCTTCCCGCCGTCGTCCTTGTCGATGATCTCTAACAAGACCTGCGCTGCCCCGAGAATGTGACCGGCATCGTAGAAGGTCACCGTCACGCCATCGGCCACCGGCATCGGCCGCTCGTAGCCGAGCGTCACGAACTGGCGCAGGCAGCGCTCGGCGTCCTCCTCCAGATAGAGCGGCTTCACCGGCGGCAGGCCGTCCTTCTCGCGCTCCTTGTTGAGCCATTCGGTGTCCTGCTCCTGGATGTGGGCGCTGTCCGCCAGCATGATCTGGCACAGGTCGCGCGTCGCGAAGGTCGTGTAGATGTTCCCGCTGAAGCCCTGCTTGCAGAGGTTCGGCAAGTTTCCGCTGTGGTCGATGTGGGCGTGGGAGAGGATGACGAGATCGATCTCCTTCGGATCGAAATGCGGGAACTTGCAGTTCACGTCATAGCTCTCCTCACGATGGCCCTGATAGAGGCCGCAATCGAGCAGGATGCGGGTGCCATTGACCTCCAGCAAATGCTGCGAACCGGTGGTGGTGCCCGCGGCACCGCAGAATTTCAGTTTCATGCGCTTGTTAGGACACAAGCATGGGGAGGGCGGCAGGGAAACGTGAAATTCACGGGTGGATGAGTGAAAGAAAGCTTGCCCGCGACCCTCGGCGAGACGCTTCTGGACGGTAGCCCTCCATGTATCCGATCGGAATTCCGCTGCTTCTGGCCGTGATTTGGGGAGCCTTGATGATCTTCGTCTGGAAATCACTTCCGGCCGAGCGGCGGGTGACGAAAATGATTGTCGCCATCGTCGGAGGACTCACGTGCCTGATGATCTTCAGGGTGGGACGCATGCTTTCATCCCTCGTCAGGGGGGACGCCAGGCTTGCTGCCGAATTGGATCGGATTCCTTCCGCGCCCATTGAACCCGAATCCGAGCCGGGAGCCGGAGTTCAAGAACCCGCGATACGAGAGATCGTGATCCATGTAAGTGAAGCTGGAGCTCTCAGCCTGGATGGACGGCCGCTGGACGATGTGTCTTTGGACGCGGAGCTCATGAAGTTGACTTCAGGGAACCCCAAGACGGTGGTGACGATTATTGCCGACGAGTTCGCCCCGTATCGACGGGTGGAGGATGTTCTCAACCTTTTGGCAAAGGCCAAGGTCGCGAACGTCACGTTTGAAGTTCCGGAGCAGAAGTGAGGGTCAGCCGATCGGAGGAAGCGGCGTCACACCAGCTTAGCCTTCACCGCCTCGATCTCCTCGGTCAGCGCCTCCCAACGGGTGATCGACGCTTCGAGCTTCGTCGTGACTTGTTCGATGGTGTTGCTGACCAGGCGGAACTTCGCGGGCGACGCGACGACCTCCGGCTTGGAAAGGTCCGCGGTAGCATTGGCCTGCGCGGCTTCAAGGTCGGCGATCCGTTTCTCCAGGACGGCGAGTTCTTCCTCCAGAGGCTTGAGCACCTGGTTTCGGAGCTGGCGCTGCTCGGCTTCGAGGCGCTTCTGATCCTTGCGGGAAAGCGTGGCAGCCGGTTGCCCGGCGGCGGGCTGCTTCGTTTCGGTCGTCGCGGTGCGGGAGGAAAGGGAAGGACCGCTCTTCTCGTCCGCGGTCTTTTCCAAGTAGTAGGTGATGTTTCCTTGGAACAACCGTGGGTCTTCGCCGGGGCGGAACTCGAGGGTCTTGTGCACGACCGGATCCAGGAAAGCGCGGTTGTGCGAGACGATCATCACCGTGCCGGCGTAGTCGGCCAGCGCGCGCTGGAGTACCTCCTGCGACTGCATGTCGAGGTGGTTCGTCGGTTCGTCGAGGATCAGGAAATTCGCTGGCGCCACCAGCATGCGGACCAGCGCCACGCGCGAGCGCTCGCCGCCGGAGAGCACGCCGATCTTCTTGAAAACATCGTCACCAAGGAACAGGAAGCAGCCTAACAGATTCCGGCAATGCGGCGCGGATTCGCGCGATGCGGCTTCCTCGACGGTTTCGAGCACCGTCTTGGTGGGGTCGAGTTCGTCGGCGTGGTTTTGCGAGAAGAACGAGGTCGCCACCTTCAGTCCGAACGCATGCTCGCCGCCGTCCGGCTTTTCCTGGCCGGTGATGATGCGGCAGAAGGTCGATTTGCCCGCGCCGTTCGGCCCCACGATGGCGATGCGCTCGCCGCGATTCACTTCAAAGTCGAAGTTCTTGAAGACCTGCAAGGTGCCGTAGGCCTTCGACACCTTTTCGAGCTTCGCCACCAGGTTGCCGCTGGCCGGTGGCGGCGGGAACTTGAAGTTCATCACCGCGTCTTCCGCCTCCGGTGCCGGGATGCGCTCGATCTTCTCCAGCATCTTGATGCGCGACTGCACCAGCGTCGCCTTGTTGGCGGAGGCGCGGAAGCGGTCGATGAAGCGCTGGATGTCGGCGATCTCCCGCTGCTGCGCGGTGTACTGCTTGAGCTGGATCTCGCGGCGCAGCACCGACTCGGTTTTGTAGTAGGAGTAGTTGCCCGAATACTCCTCGCAGCGGCCGTGATGGAAGGCCAGCGTGCGGGTGCACAGCGCGTCGAGCAGCGCCAGGTCGTGGGAGATCAGGATGATCGCGCCGGGGTAGGCGAAGAGATATTGCTCCACCCAGCGCTGGGTGCCGATGTCGAGGTGGTTCGTCGGTTCGTCGAGCAGCAGCACTTCGGGCTCCTGCAGGAACAGCTTCGCCATCGCGATGCGCATCTGCCAACCGCCGGAGAAGTGGCCGCAGTCGCGCTCGAAGTCCGCCTTCGTGAAACCCAGCCCCTGAAGCACGGACTCGACCTTGGGCTTCATCCGGGCCGGGTCGGCGGAGTCGAGACGCAGCTCCAGTTCGCCGATTTCTTCGAGAAGTTCTCCGTAGGGAGACGAGCGCGGGTCGAGCTTCTCGAGTTCCGCGGAAAGCCGGTCGATTTTTTCCTGCAGCGCAATCGTTTCACCGAACGCGCTCATCGTCTCGTCCCAGAGCGTGATGCCCTTCACGTGGATGCCTTCCTGCGGCAGGTAACCGACACGGGTGCCGCGCGGGACCACCACCTTGCCGCCCGAGACTTCCACGATTCCGGCGATGGCCTTCATCAGCGTCGATTTGCCCGCGCCATTATGGCCGGCGAAGGCGATGCGCTCCCTCGGCAGGATCGAAAAGGTGAGGTCCGAGAACAGGACGCGGGCGCCGTATTCGACGCGGAGATTGTGGACGGAAAGCATGCGGCGGCGCGGAGACTTGCGGGACAGCGCGGCGGGGTCAAGGGAAGGGGTGCGGCCCGGCATTTCCGGCCGGTCGCGAGATTTGGGATAGAAACCGGACAAAAACTTCGTTAATTGGGGCCGTGAGACGTTTTCTGCTTCTTCTAGCCCTGGTGCAAAGCGCACTGGCGGAGGCCGACTATTGGGATTTGCCGCCGATCCGCTATTCGGACACCAAGTCGGAGGATTCGCTGGCAAAGCTTGCTGCCGACTTGGAATCGGGGGCCCGGCGGATCGAAGGAAACACGGCCTTGGAGCGACTCCAATTCGTGCTGCAAGAGCTGCGGGTTCCCGCGGAGTCGCAGATTCTCGTCTTCTCCAAGACCAGCCACCAGAATCCGCTGATCCACCCGAAAAATCCGCGGGCACTGTTTTTTTCGGAAAATGCCTACGTCGGCTACGTGCCGGGCGGCCTGATCGAGGCGGTGGTGCACGATCCGGAACTCGGGCCGGTGTTCTATACCATCGAGGCAAATTCCAAGGACGGCCTGAAGATCGAGCGGGATTTTTCCAACTGCATGTCTTGCCACGGCACCACGCGGACCGAAGGCGTGCCGGGTCTGCAAGTGCGCTCGGTCTTTCCGAATGTCGATGGCCACCCGTTGCTGGCGATGGGGACCAGCCATGTGAATCACGACACGCCGCTGCCGGAGCGCTGGGGCGGTTACTACGTGACGGGCCGTAGTTCGCTGCCGCACCTGGGGAACCGCACCTACGAGGAAGGCGGTGACGGGACACCGCGGCCGAGCGATTTGGCCGATGTCTCCGGCTCGATCGACACCTCGAAGTATCCCAGGCCAACCAGCGACATCGTGGCCTTGATGGTGCTCGAGCACCAATGCCGGATGCACAACCTGCTGACGGCGGCCTCGATGCAATACCGCCGCGCGCACTTTCTGAGCAAGGCGCTCGACCCACAGGGCGATCCGGACGCGGGCAGTGCCGGCCGGGTAGCGGACGGTGCAGGGGAAAAGATCGCCGAGTGCCTGTTTTTCAAGGACGAGGCCGACCCGGGCGAGGGGATCGAAGGGAGCGAGGCCTTCCAGAAGATGTTCGCGGCGCGCTTTCCGCGGACGAAGGACGGCGAATCGCTGGCGGACTTCCAGCTTTACGACCGCATCTTCAAGAACCGCTGCTCCTACATGGTCTATTCGCAGGCCTTTCGCGACCTGCCGCCACGGGTGAAGTCGGCGGCGATCGCCAGGATGAAGGCGGTGCTGGCGGGCGAGGATCCCGCCTTCGAATGGCTCAAGGAGTCGGAGCGGAAACGGATCTCCGCCATTCTAACAGAAACGCTGCCGGGCTGGCAGGGCTGAGACCCGCGGCACCGGCCGGACGATGAAGAGGACACCTTGGGGGGAGTAGGATGTCCTCCATCACCGCCGGCCGGCCCGGTTGGGTCGGGGGGATTGGGTGAAGAGGTGAACAGGCCTCTTTGAAATTATTGGTCGAGTCCGCTCATCTGGGCTCGAATCTGGAGGGTTCGGTCAACGTTGACCGTCACGTAGTGCAAGCGGTCGGTGCCGAACGGGGTCCGGGTCAGCAACTCGATGGTGTAAACGCCATCCTTGCCGAAGACGGTGTCGTAGTCGGCCACCGAAAGGATGTCGCTGTGGGATTTGTTGTCGTCCCAAACGACCTCCGAGCCGATGATGACCGTCCCTCCCGTGCCGAGCTTGGGTTCGCCGGGGTAAGCCTGCAGCCACGTGTAGCTGGACGGATACAGATCCTGCAGCGTGATGGTCAGCGGCGGTCCATGAAAGCGGATCCTTTGGCCGTCGGTGACGCCTGAAATGCTGCCGGAGGCGACCGGCCACACCTGCACGTGCGCGCTGGCGAGCTGCGTCTGACTGATGCTGCCGTCGCTCAAGGCATGGATGGCAAAGTGTTCCTCGCCGCTGGCCTTGGTCGGGTCGGTCGCGGTCAAACTGGTGACGGGGAAGGCCAAGGTGGCGGAGCCATTGACCCCGATGTAAGCGCTGGAGTGCGGGGTCCCGGACAGGGCGGTCGCGGGGGCAATCGAGGTTTGGCCGTCCGGATAGGAGGCGAGATGATGTTCCATCAACACCTTGGTGGCCGCTTCCGGAAGATCGGCTCCGGCGAGCAGTCCCGAAACCTGATAGGTCACGGTAAAGGGTTGATCGACGCGGGTGCGCGGAACGTGAGGATAGGGATCCAGCGTCTTGATAGCGATGCTGGCGGACGGCAGGTAGGCTCCCACGAGCTTCTGGTCGAGCAGGTGCTCGAAAGCCTTCACTTGGTCGATGGTCCAGAGCTCGAAGAGCGCGCCCTTGCCTTCCATGACACCCGGCGAAGCCGAGTTGCCTTCCGGGTCAATGGGCATGTTCCAGACCACGCCAGTGTCCTGTTGGACCTGGCGAATGAAATTCACGTATCCTTCCTGGGCGGTGACCACACCGGTTCCCAAGAGGATGCCAACGAGGAGGAGAGTCGTTTTCATTTCGCGGAGACGACAGGGGGGGCGTGTTCGGGACGCACGGAGATCGGACCGCCGTAGTAAACGGCGATCACGACCTTGCCGTTCTTGTTCCAGGCATCGCGGCGACTTGGCAGGAATGGCTGCTTTCCGGAGGCTTGGGGGATGGTCACTTCCTCGGTGAAGAGCCAGTTGCGGTTGACCCTGAGGAAGTCGATCCAAGTCAGCAAGGTGCCCACCGGGCGGGTGTGCACTCGGTTGGCGAAGGCTGCCGGGACGTGCAACACCGCACCCTTCGGGACCAACGTCCAATGGATGCCGTCGTTGAGGATCTCGGACTGCTCGATCAACGACGTGTCGTTGGGGCGGGCGACTTTGTTTTCGTCGCTGGCGGCGGGCTGCGGAATGGTGGCGAGTGGCGAGGCGGATTTCTGGCGCGCCGCGATTTCCTCGGGCGTGATGCGCTCAGTCATCGGCGGAGCCGCCGCGACCGCACCCGCGAGCGCAAGGGCCAAAAGGGGGGATTTCATGGAGGCGGGGGGATGGGCTCTCACTCAACGGTCACCAGCAGGACGAGATCCTGGAGGTCGAAGCCGGGCTTCGTGGGAATCGATTGATCGAGTTCCATGAACACAATCAAATCGCGCTCTCCGATCCGTACGGTCCCGGAGACGGGATCGACATAAGGCTTGAGGAAGCTTTCGATCTCGCCTTTGGCGAGGCGAGGCACCGAAGTGTAAAAGTTGTCGCCCCTCTTCAGCACCACCACGTTCGGCGTGACCTGCGCCGTGTGGTAGAAGGGCAGCCAGGCATCGTTGCGCCAACCGTGGGCGCCGAACAGAATCCGGTCGTCAACCGTCACCGTGGTCTCCAACACCGGTTTGGATGGATTGATCTGGGTTTGGTCGCCGTAGAAGATCCGGGTCCAAGAGGAGCCATTGAGGCTCCACATGAGCTCCATCGGCAGGCAGACCGCACCGGACGCTTTTCGCTCGTCGTCCACGGTGCCCGAAGGATCATAGGTCCCGTCCCTGAGGGTTATCGGATTGGAACTATCGACGCCGTCGAGGTTGTTCCCGTTGCCGTTATTCACCTTGCCCGGCAGTTGGAGCGACGCGCCCAGCACTCGGGCCCGCAGCGTGAGGTCCTTTTTCGGGCTGAGGATGTTTGGCGGGACGATCTCGACGCGGCTGGTGACCGGCGCGGGATAATGGATCTGCCATGCCAGTTGGGACTTCGAGCCGACGCGAACGAAATCGCGATCGATCGTGAGGGTTCCGTGAGGAATGTCGGTTTCGGCAGCCAACGTGATTCCGGCCAAGGTCAGGCAGATGCCTGCGGCCAAGAACCCGCCGCCGAGAGGCAGGGGGAGTTTCATGTTTGGGGGGTGGGGGTGAAACAACGTCGGCCGGGGGGACCGACGCCAATCATGAATCACCCTAAACGGTCGAAAATCAAGTATTCCGCAAGACCCTACGCGATCGCGTAGGGTCTTCGGAGGGCATCAAACTTGCAGGAAGGACTTGGCGATTCCTTGGGTTATCAAGGGTTCTTTCGCCTAACAAAAAATCCCTGCCGCCGGGCGCGAGGGTGCGGAGACAGGGATGAGAAATAGTTATGCTATGTTAACTAAGTTTCCCAACAGGAATCACTTGCCGTCCAGAATCGAGTTCCAGTGCTCCACGTGATCCTTCTGGCTCTCGAACAGCGCCGTGGTGTCGTCGTGGATGGTGATCGACTTGATCTTGTCACCCTGGCGGATGGCATTCACCACATCCTGGCCCTTGGTGACTTCGCCGAAGACGGCGTGCTTGCCATCGAGGTGCGGGGTGGGGAGGTGGGTGATGACGAACTGGCTGCCGTTGGTGTTGGGGCCGGCATTGGCCATCGAGAAGAGGCCCGGCTTGTCGTGCTTGAGCGAGCGGTCGATCTCATCGGCGAAGCGGTAGCCCGGGCCGCCGCGGCCGGTGCCGGTCGGGTCGCCGCCCTGGATCATGAAATTGGCGATCACCCGGTGGAAGCTCACGCCATCGTAGTAGCCGCGCTTGGCGAGGTTGAGGAAGTTGGCGGAGGTGACGGGCACCTTGGAAGCGAAGAGGGTGCCTTCGATATCGCCCTTGTCGGTATGCAGCGTTATGCGGATGTCGGACATGGCGCGGAGAATCCAGAGCCAAGAGACAAGAGACCAGAAGGAAATGCGTTTCCTTCGGCCTCACACGTCGTGGTGGAACCACAGCGTGACACACAGGGCGATGCCCACCGACCACGTCAGCCAAGCCCACGGCGTGAAATAGGGATAAACCATGAGCGCCAGGCCGATCGCGACCGGCTTCCAGCGCTCGAGCGATTTCCCGTAACGCCACGCGCCGATGCCGATGGTGCCGAAAATCAGGCCGGCGAGCAGGTTGTAGGGCTGGAACATCGGGAAATGCTTAGCATTTCTTGCCCCTCAGGGCAAGCGGGCCAGCACCTCCGCTGGCGTCTGTCCCGCCTCGCGCAGGCTGCGGATGGAAAGTGCGTCGTGCCGTTTGGCGAGCCGCACGCCGTTCTCGTCCACCACCAAGGCGTGATGGAGGTAAGCCGGTTCGGGAAATCCCAGCAATGCCTGGAGCATCCGGTGGACGTGGGTGGATGGCAGCAAATCCTCGCCGCGGGTCACCAAGCTCACTTCTTGGAAGGCGTCATCCACCACGACGGCCAGATGGTAGGAGGTGCCGATGTCCTTGCGGGCCAAGATCACGTCGCCGAGCAGGCCGGGATCGACGGCGATCCGGCCGTGGCGCTTGTCGGTGAAGGAAAGTCCGCCGGTAATCTCGGCCGCTTTCAGGGCGTCGAGCCGCCACGCCGGTTGCTGGCCAGCGGCCAAGCGGGCGTTTCCCTCATCCCCCGGAGACCGCCGGCAGGTACCGGGATAGAGCGCCCCCTCCGGGCCATGCGGCGCACTGACCATGCGGGCGATTTCTTCCTCGATTTCCCGGCGGGTGCAGAAGCACGGGTAGGCGACTCCTGCCCGGCGCAAGTCTTCCAGCGCGGTCGCGTAGGCTGCCGTGCGCTCGGACTGCCGCAGCGCGGGGCCGTCCCAGTCTAGGCCCAGCCAGCGCAAATCCTCCTCGATGGCGTCGTAGAATTCCGGCTTCACCCGGGTGTGATCGATGTCCTCGAAGCGGAGCAGGAAACGGCCGCCATTCTGCCGGGCCTGATCGTGCGCGACCTTGGCGGCGTAGGCGTGGCCGAGGTGAAGGCGGCCGGTAGGGCTCGGGGCGAAGCGGGTGACGGTGTCGGACATCGGGCAAGGCGCGCGAATCACCACCGGAGTCGCGACGCCGTCAGGCTAGGGACGCCGTGCCCGTAGCAGAAGATGAAAGATCGGGGGCGGGCCGCGATTCCGGGGATCAGGGGCGGTTTTCGTTTCGGAAGATCCTTCGCACTTTTCCCGATCCGGTGTTAGGGTGTGGGGAATCCCTCTCCTCTCCCCCATGCCGCGGACCCACATTCTCGCGCTCGACCAAGGAACGACCTCGTCGCGCGCCGTCGTCTTCGACCACGCGGGGCACCCGGTGGCGGCCGGCCAGCGGGAGTTTCCCCAGCACTACCCGCGGCCCGGCTGGGTCGAGCACGATCCGCTCGCCATCTGGGCCAGCCAGTGGTCCACCGCCATCGAGGCGCTGGGAAGAGCCGATCTCGTCCCCGAGGACATCGCCGCCATCGGCATCACCAACCAGCGGGAAACCACCTTGGTCTGGGAGCGCGAAACCGGCCGGCCGGTCTATCCCGCCATCGTTTGGCAGGACCGCCGCACCGCCGACGATTGCGCGCGGCTGAAGGCCGACAGCGTCGAGTCCATCTTCACCGCCAGGACCGGTCTGCGGCTCGATCCGTATTTCTCCGGCACCAAGCTCCGCTGGATTTTGGAAAACGTCGAAGGCGTGCGGGCCAAGGCCGAGGCTGGCAAGCTGATGTTCGGCACCGTCGATTCCTGGCTGCTCTGGCGGCTCAGTGGTCGCACCATTCACGCCACCGACGCCACCAATGCCTCCCGGACGCTGCTCTACGACATCCATCGCGGTGCTTGGGACGACGAGCTTCTGGAGATCCTCGGCATCCCGCGTTCCATGCTTCCGGAGGTGAAGGATAGCAGCGGCGTCTTCGGCGAGTCGGTCGAAGGAATCCCCATCGCTGGCATGGCGGGCGACCAGCATGCGGCGCTCTTCGGCCAAGGCTGCTTCTCGCCCGGCATGGCGAAGAACACCTACGGCACCGGCTGCTTCATGCTGATGCACACCGGTGACGAGGCGGTGGTTTCACGGAACAACCTTCTCACCACGGTGGCTTGGAAGATTGGCGGAAAGATCGAGTACGCGCTCGAAGGATCCGTCTTCATCGGTGGTGCGCTGATCCAGTGGCTGCGCGATGAACTGCAACTCGTCCGGTCCGTGGAGGAATGCAATCAGCTCGCGGCGAGCGTGCCGGATAGTGGCGGGCTTTATTTCGTCCCGGCCTTCACGGGCCTCGGCGCGCCCTACTGGGATCCCTACGCGCGGGGTGCCGCCTTTGGCATGACCCGCGGCACGAACCGGGCCCATTTCTGCCGCGCGGCGCTGGAAGCCATCGCGTTCCAAAGCGCCGAACTCGCGTCCTGCATGGTTCGCGACAGCAGCATCGAGCTGAAGGAACTGCGTGTCGATGGTGGCGCGGTGCGCAGCGATCTGCTTATGCAGTTCCAGGCGGACTTGTTGGGCGTCGATGTCTTGCGGCCGAAGGACATTGAAAGCACCGCCGCCGGTGCGGCCTTCCTCGCCGGGCTTGCCACGGGCTTCTGGAAAGACCGCGAGGAAATCCAGCACCGCCACGAGGTCGAGCGCGTCTTTTCCCCGCGCCGCCCGTCCACTGACATGGCGCCCCTCATGGCCGGCTGGCGCAAGGCCGTCGA